>CAYWKY010000014.1:0-15842 GCA_964458915.1 uncultured Faecalibacterium sp. | reverse complement strand
GACAAACCAATACTCCAAATGCGGTCTTGTACCGCATACTCTGCCAATATAGCATAGTTGTATTTGCTTGCATTACCGTGTTTAGACTTAATATCAAGATAATATTCATCATTTTCCTTTAATTCAAAAGATATTTTTTGCAGTAAATGAATTATCTAAGTATCTCAAACTCATACCTGTTCCAGCAAAAAAGTATAGGATGGTTTGAAAATTTAGAAATAAATTCACTTATATTCATTCTAAACTCACCTCTTATTCCATGGCACTAACTTTTGTTTCAATGAAGTCAATTTCTTCTTTGCTTAACCCATATTTTGAATACAGTTGTTTATCAATTTCAGAAATTGATTTTGTCCAATCTATATCAGAATTTTCGGTAAAGTCCTGATTAGGAACATTAAGCCATACCTCACGTGGATTGTCCTGTGTTACTTTTAATGTACCTAACATAGTTCTTGCAAATTTAGTCTTTATATATTTTAAGACTGCGGTTGCTTCAATTTCTGTTTCAAATTTACCGATACTCAAAAAAGTAACGGTATGCCCGACAACGGGCAGCCCGACAACGGGCAGCCCGACAACGGGCGTAGATAATACTTCGCCAATCGCACCTGAACCATTTGCTTTAGGTATAAACACTTTATAATAATCAAAGTTATCAGGAGTTTTCAAATATTTCTTTTTTACCCATCTTTGTGTTCTTTCTGTCCTTGTTCGCCCAACAATAGTTGCATATTCTTCGCCATCATCAGGCTTATTTTCCACAAATAATTCTGGAAAGACATCAAAGACATTAGTGCCAACATCATATTTGTGTCCCTTGCTTGGTCTGCTTTCTGCCCACGGATTTTCTATATAAAGTGTTTCGTTAAGATGGTATAAATCTCTTGGATATACCAATTCTGCAAAAGAAGAAAAATTATCATTTATTACTTTCTCCATAATAGAACGCAGCTCAGCAAACACAGTAAAAGTTCCTATTTTCCCGAACATTTGATTTTTATTCCACATTGTAACGGCAACGCCACCTTTAATGTCAACAGTAGTAAAGACATCGGTGCTGTTAGCCCAATATTTAACAACCTTAAAATGTTCATCATTTAACATTTTCTGATTCCATTCTTTTGGAGTTTTACCGGCGTTAAAAAGAAATCTTGCGGGATGAATAAATGTACCAATATCACTTATTTGTTGACCTGCATCTATAAATATATGATAAATTGGGTCAGAGCCATTTCCGTCTCCGCTGTTTGCTAATTGATACGGAGGATTTCCTACTACTGCATCAAATTTCATTCTATCACCGCCTTTATTCCAAGTGTTTGGATTAGTAAGTTTTTTCATAAATCTGTTTTTATCTTGCATCCGTTCAAGCAGTTTTGTCAAATAAATTGCATTCACTGTTTTTCCTGAATATCCTGCAAGAGTTCTGATTGTAATTTGACGAGCCATTTTTGTTTTGCACAAAATAAAGATATTATTTTTAAGAGTTTCATTCCAAAGTCTTTGTGCTTCTTCAAAGGATAAGTCACATTCTTTGCCTGAAACTTTAATCATATATAAGCTATACGTCATATACAGAGGGTATAAACCGCTCTTTGAGTTCATTTCTAATATTTTAGCTTCTGTATTAAGTAAAATATCTGCTGTTATATCGCCCTGTTCGACAAGGCGTGGTTCTTCTATTTCATTTGCATATACTTTATCATAGAAGTTATATCCGCCTATAGCTTCACCAAGGTGCATATTGACAACTCTCCACGGAGTCAAAACTGTTTCCTTATCTGGATTTTTAAATTTGCTTATAATCTCAACAATACGCTTTGCTCGCAGTGTTGGCAGAAGCTCATCAGCAGCTTTTGCCATTTTCCTTATACGAAGTCCTGCACCCACTAAAACATCTTCATCATAATACTTTGAAATTTTAAGGAATAAATCTTTGCGTAAGCCTTTAGGCATAAATTCCTGCCAGGACTCATCGTCCACGATTTCAACAAAGTCTTTTAAATGAATTGTTTGTGTAATATCAGCATCCGCACCATAGAACAGAAGCGGCAGACGAATTGAAATGGCTCTCAAAAGGTCAGTAATTTTCTTTTGCTGTTCACGCAGTTCTTTCATCTTTTTGAGCAATTCCTCATCTTCAGGTGTTCTCTCTCGCTTTGGCTTTTTCTTTGCTCGTTCAGCTTTTTTATATTCTTCTTCGGTCAAGCCTTTGTCATTAACTATAACCTGAGTTTGTTTTTTGCCTTTTTTCTGTGGAGCAACAACATTACTTAATTGACGTATAATTTCAGCATCTGTTTCATTCATATTTATGCCGACATCTTTGTTGTAAATAGTTTCATCTTCAAAGCCGCTATTGATAGCGTGTTCAACAGAAATGCGTTTAATCTGACGCATCATTTCGTTGACATCATAAGAGCGCATAACAGTTCCTTCAACTGATATTATCGGACAGAAGTTTAAAAACTCTCCCATTTTAGCCTTCTCAACATCGTCCGTGCCGCCACCCTTAACTGATATGTTGTGAACATTGGCAACAACTTTTAATGCTCTATCGGGTGCAAAGTCAAAGACATAACAGTTTTCTTTTTGCTTACCATCAATACACCCGGGCGATTGCACTCTAAATATAGCTTGCATATATCCGCTTGCAGATGCAGTTGATGAGCCTGAAAGCATCATAACCGCAGTCCACTCCTTAACCGTAACACCAGTAGTTAATTTACCGCAGGACAGCGTTATGGTATATGGATGATTTTTTATATTATCTTTTACAAGCTTTAATGCTGCATCATATTGTTGTTCCTCATCACCATCTCCGGCAATGTTAGCGATAGAAAAACTGCTGAAAATAGGATGAACCTTTAACAGTTTGCTCAACGCTTTTGCTTCTTTTACACCAGGAACAAGCCAAAATGTATGACGGAACATATCCCTGTATTCATCTGTGGAGAAAGGATAATTTGTATCATCACTCTTTTTAGTAATTAAGTCAAGGAACGATATAACATCTTTTTCGTGTATAAATTCGCCGATTTTTGCATCTTCCGGAATAGGTCTGAAGTCCTTTTCCAAGTCGCCCGTCCACACCCTGAAAAATTCTCTGAAATTAAAGGCAGAGTCTTCTGTAACATATCTATAAGAATATGGCATATTCTCAGATAAGTCAAAAGTTAATATATTCATTTGCGGTAGTTCTGCATAAGGATTTTTTTCGTTGGGATGTTCAATCTCCCAATCGGCTTTTGCCTTCTGTTCGTCAACATAAGTCCAACTATAAATATTTTCATCAAAGCCGTCAATGATGTTATAGGGAGTTCCTGATAATAATAAAAGTTTAGTACCTTCTTTGCGTAAGTTCTCAATTACTGCATCACCAAGCTCCGTCTGTGTCCCTTCGTGTGCTTCATCAACTATAACCAAATCCCAAGTTGTATCAAAGATAAAGTTATTCTTGTTGAATTTTCCTCCAACACGAGCAGAACCTCTTAAATCCTGCATTGAAGCAAAGTAAGTAAAAGGTACGCCTGATTTAACCAATTCATTTAATACTCTATCGTTTTCTTCGTCAATAGCTGCATCATAAATATCTGTAGAACCTGACTTTTTGATTTCAAATTTATGGTTTGTTCCATCGAAAATTAGTTTATGGTCAGAGTCCCAACCATCTTCAACGGCAGGTCGATGTGTAACAACTATAACCTTTTGATAGTTCTGCCTTTTGATTAACTCATAAGCAGTTACAGTTTTACCATAACGCATTTTACAATTCCATAGCATTTTATCATAAGTTTTGAAAATCTCTATGGTCTTTTCAACATTTTCTTCTTGCTCTTTACGCAGAGTAATGGTAGGCTTTTTAGGTGTCAAACTCGGTGTAAATAAATCTCTGATAATCATTGGTGAACCATTTTTAACTGCGGATATTGCAGCTTTCGCAGTTTCCAAATCCACCTCAAACCATTCACTATCCATTCCGCTTTCCTTAAATTTTACAGAACGAAATTCAGAATTATAAAGTACCTTATGAACATCTTTATCAATAAAAGAACTGATATAAGGTGTATCATCACCGGGCATAAGCACTTGACGAACTGCCAATTCAGTATGTAATAATTTATAATCAATTAGTGCAGTTTTTGTTTCTTCATCAATTCGCTTTTTTGCAGCATAATTAAGTTCATCACAATTTGGAGTGAGTTGTTTCATACTCGAATGAGAGTCAAGGGATGCCTTGCCGATTTTAAGGATACCTTTATGCTTATTATCCTCAATAGAAAAAACATATATTAAATTATATCTTGCAGTAGGTTTATAATTATCCATAAAGGTTACCTCCTTTTATCATATCCACGAATCGGATAGTTTCTTTTGTTTTCCAATCCTTTATCGTTGCATATATTCCATTATGATTAAGTGGACTATTGCTCTTGCAACCGGGACAAGGCTCTGTTGCTTCGTCATTGCCGAAAAGAGTCATTTGATTAGCGGTTTCATCGTGGCAAGTATCAGGAATAACATATTTCATCCCGTCCATCTGCCATATATTCCAAGCAATGACATTTGCACATTTTAAAATAAATGCTTTATCAGGAGTTTGCTTAAATTTTTCATAATAGCTTTCAATAACTGTGTATAAAAGATTTTCACGAGCAAGCAAAATGTTATCGCCTTGCCATTCAAAACCGTAAGTGCTTTGAAGTGCTTTCAAAGTCCATTTTTCCCAATCTTTCTCTGTTTCAGTATTTTCGGAAATGACACGAATTTTTCTATCGAGCAAGCCTATTCTTTGTTTGACAGTTATATATTTACCTGATACCATATCATATCTGCTTGTCAGATATGGAGCCTCACCACATGAAATTTCCAAGCGATTTGCTAAAACATAATCTTTCCAAGATTTATCTTTTGGAAATGGTATTTTGTAATAGTTTGTTTCCCAAGAATTTTCTTTTTCTGTATTAAACCGCTTTGCTTCTTTACCAAACCAAGCATTGTCAATTAAATTATTTTGAGCATTACAAACCCAAGCCGGAGTAAATACCTCGGCTTTTTCTCTTGAACGCAACTGTTGTACACTTTTTTCTTTGTCAGCTCTCGGTTTAATAATCCTCTCATTATTTCCCGTAATAGCTTCTACTGTGATTTGAGCGTGGAACCTATAATTATCTCCCAAATCTTTATAGTCATTAGTTGCCCATATTATGTTTTCGTTGGTTGTTTTATCACTTAAAAGCACATTAAGTATTTTGCGATCTAATGAGCTTTCAATTATATCTATCAGGTTTTGCTTCTTAGTCATTTCATAACCTCTGAGTTAATAATATTGTTGTCCAAGTATGTCCTTATAGTATAATAAAGACTAACGACAGAAACCGCATAATATCAAGGGTTTCGAGGTTAGTCTTATTATTTTCTCAATTCATTTTCCCACCGAAAAAGTAATAAGAAAACAGTTTAAAATTGCTCATTGTAGATTTAAGACTAAAACTAATTTCGTATGTATGGGAGTTGATAACAACTGAATAACACTTGAAAAAGCACCGTTTCTATCTTTACAGAAATGGTGCTTTTTTTGTACCCAAAATTAGATTGGAGGGCAATTTATGCACGATAAGAATTATGAAGACCTTGCTAATGCAATCATCATACAGGCTGTAAAGGATTACCGAAGTACAAAATCACCACAGGTCAGAAACGAAATAAAGCGTTTCTTTAAATCTGAATGGTTTACAATGCTTTCAAATGTTGACGGGGATATTATTTTAAAAAAATTGGAAAGTGAGGAATAATCAAAAATGGCAAACAAAGAATTATCTACTGATGAAATACAAATGATTTCCCTATCAGAGCTGAAACCTTATGAAGATGCTCCGTTTAAAGTTCGTGATGATGAGAATATGAAAGAGCTTGTGCAGAGTATTAAGGACAGTGGAATATTAGTTCCACTTATTGCACGACCCCACCCCAAAGGAGGTTATGAACTTTTGGCTGGACATCGTAGAGCAAAAGCAAGTGAACAAAATAATTTAGAAAAAGTCCCCGTCATTGTTAAAGACTTTGATGACGATACTGCTATCATTCTTCTTGTTGATAGCAATTTACACAGAGAGGATATTTTACCAAGTGAAAAAGCACGAGCTTATGAAATGAAAATGGAAGCACTTTCCAATCAAGGAAAAAGAAATGATTTAACCTCTCGCCAAGTTGGCGAGAAGTTGAGTGTAGAAAAAGTAAGCGAAGGCAGCGGTGATAGTCCTCGTAATGTTCATAGATATTTGAGGTTAAATAATCTCGTTGACAAAATAAGAGATATGGTTGATGACAAAACAATTCCTTTTAATACAGGTGTTGAAATGTCATACTTATCAGCAAAACAGCAAACAGAACTACTCGACACAATAGAAGCTGAAGCTGACACTATCCCCACTATTGACCAAGTACGGCAAATGAGAAAAAAGGCAGACGAAGGCGAACTGACTACTGCTGTTATGGAACAAATTATGCGAACTGAAAAGCCGGAAAAACTCAAAATATCTTTTGACGGGGATAAAATTAAAAAATATTTTCCACCAAATTATTCAAAAAAGCAGATTGAAGATGCTGTCATTAAAATCATTGAGAATTGGCACAGGCAGCAGATGAAAAAAAGACAAATGGAACGATAAGGAGGTTTTATATATGGTTGCAGGAATTATCGGTTTTTCTATCGGTGCAATCTTCGGTGTAACAATGATTTGTTGTTTAGTGGTTACAAGCGATGCAGATGACCAAATGGAAAAAGAACTTAAAGAAAGAGAAAATAACAAAGCCGACAGCGAATAAGAGTTGTCGGCTTTACTATTGGAGGTTTTATTACTGAAATGATTTACAATAAAAATGATGACCGAATGAATAGTAGCGGTTGTAAGGATATGACCGCATACAGAGCTATGAAGAATATTAAAAAAGAAGAACGGCGAGCCTTGATTGTTAAACTGAAAGAGCTTGCTAATCAGCACGGCTATGAAATTATAAGTATTATCCGGCTGAAAGAATTGGAGTGTGATGACTTTGGCAAATAAAGATTGTTTTGCTTATGGCTTCACAGGTTGCAAAATACTCACAGAACGTATATGCGATAATCGTGAGTGTAACTTTTACAAAACACATAGGCAATACAGAGAGGACTTGGGAAAGCACCCTCCCATTGACTATAAATACTATAAAGAAACAGGCGAAAAAGTATATTTGAAAAAGCGAGGTAAATAGAAATGGATAATAAAAAAAGAATTGTTGGCGGTTTTGAAATCAAACAGGCTTTCAGATTTGGTGGTAAAGAAATATTGCTTGGCGAAAATCTCAAAGAGCCTAACGGCAACTATTATATGTGCTGCTTTGCAGAAAGAAACGCATTTTATGAAAGATACATAGATGCTATAGCTTGTGATGACTACACAAAAATTGCAGAATTATATGCTTTGCGTATAACAGAACAAGTCGAAAAAATGAAAGAAAAAATTAAATCCTTTGATATTGATACTTCCCTCATCACTCCCGAAATGTGCGACAGCATAGATGGCAGAGATTTGGAAAATGAAGTTATTGTATTAAAGCCAACATCATTGAAAGCTGAATACAGACATTCCCCTTATCAGATTTTATACTGCAAAGGTGGTAACGGAGCAAGACACGATGGGCGTGGTCAAGCAATTTTCGCAGATGAAGTATATTCAAGAGAAAATATGCGGTATGACAGATATGATGTTATGGGCATTTTGAAGAAAGAATTTTATCCCGAATGGGTACAGCCGAAGGTGGACTTTATAAAAGAATTTAAAGGACACGATAATGTTTTCCGCTATGGAGAATACCACTTTATCGGCTTTGGGTACTTACCAAAAAACAAAAAAGAAGTCGAGAAACATATCCGAAAAAATACTCTTGGTATTTCATCATATAAAGATGCGACTACACCATACAAGTATGATGACTTCTATGATGCCGCAGGAAATATGAAATACAATGTATTCAAATGTTACGAAACAGGCAAAAACTATGTTCCCGGTCAGAATGAACTTTTTGAGTATGACGGAGATGTTCGTGAAAAAAAGCACGAAAAAAATAAGGAGATGGAAAGATAAATGGAACAAAAAGAAATACGATTTATTGACAGCAAATATAATGAGCTGTTTAGAATACCCGATGGAAGTTATATTACACTCACACACCCTAACGGCGATATATCAATAAAGCCTTGTAATTATATTGATGATTACCATACTGTTATTGACAATAAAATGTTTCATATTTGTGGTTGGTGTGAACAAATGGAGCGAAACGGAATTAAATTCGCTCCCACTATCGAAGCTGACCGCATAAGACTTTCAAATGAAAAACTCATTGAGAAAAATCTTACAGAGCTTGAAAAAGATAAGTTTTTTATGACAGATAACGGCTTTACGGAAGTATATTATAATCCCGATGCAGATGCCGGAGGACAGATTGTATATAACGAAATATCTTTTGACCTAATCAAAGAAGCTGCACATAATCACAGGAACACTGCAAACTTTTTTAATTACCTTGCAAGTGGTTGTACGCAGTATTTGATTGATATAAATACTCCCGAATTTAGGGGTAATTTTGAGAGCTTTGTAAACAGAAAAGCAGACCTTGAAAATTGCAATTCGAGAACTATGGCTATGATGAAGAAAGCCGCAGGACTTTTACCCGACAAGACAAAAAAGGTTGAAAATTTTGAAAGATAACAGCGTTTGCTGTATAATTAAATCATAAAGAAACAGGAGCGTGAAAATATGATTACAGCAAGCGTTAATTTTTTTGAAAACAGTATGACAGCAGATTTAACTTGCAGAGAACGAGAAATACAGGACAACTTAAATAAAGTTGGTGTAATAACCCCAATAAGTCAAATCCCTTTGAATAATGCTTTGACCCTGCAAGTACACCTCTACCCTAATGATGAAGTTGGCAAGATGGTTTATGACATAGTTGACTTTGACAAGGACACACTTGGAAATGTTCAAAGATTATGCAGACACATCTACTGCTTCAATCAGCAGAACGCACAGAGGTTCGTGGAAATGCTTGAAAATGGCACTATAACTTCTATAGCACAAGGCATTGCAACAGCACAGAGGTTAAGAGAAAAATCTGCACTTGTAAGATAAAAATAATAACACAAACAGAGGGCATTGATGTAAAAGTCAATGTCCTCTTGTTATATGGAGGTGTAAACTAATGGCAACTAAAATGCAAAAGCTGATTGAATTATCGCAGGATATTTTCAAAGAGCTACCAAGCTATAATTCTTGGACGAACTTTTTGACAACGGCAGCTTGGCATTATAAATACCCATTCCCCGACCAAGCAATGATATATAAGCAAAGACCCGATGCAAAAGCCTGTGCTTCTATCGGCGTTTGGAATAACACTTTACATCGTTGGGTAAACAAAGGCACAAAAGGTATTGCCTTAATTCATAATAAAAACGGCAGACAGTATATAGATTATGTTTTCGATATATCTGATACAAACAGCTTTTACGGCAACGAAGTAAAACTTTGGGAATACAACGAAAAGTACAATGAAGCTATCATTGAAACACTTGAAAATACTTTTGGTGAATTATCAGGTAAACTTTCCGTTGTTGATGCAGTTATAAGTGCTGCTCACAACGCTGTTGAAGATAATAAAGCCGATTACCTTTCCTCTCTCAAATATGCTAAAGAAAACAGCTTTTTAGAGGACTTGGACGAACTCAATATTGATGTTGAATTTCAGCAGACAGCAGAAAATTCAGTTGCATTTATGGTATTGGAGCGTTTAGGATATGATGCTTTTGAGTTCTTTGACAATGAGAACTTTCCGCATATTGTTGATTTTAACACTCCGCAGACAATGCACCTTTTAGGCGGTATTGTAAGCAGTATTGCTGAACAGACTTTAAGAGAAGTTGCTGAAACCATAAGAGCAGAAGTAAAAAAAGAACGAACAGCACCTAAATTTTTTGCGGAAAAAGAAAAAAGCGATTACAATATTGATAGAGAAGATAATTCTCCAAACTTAAATACTGAAAGGAATGAAGAAAATGGCAGAACTGACCTACAGACAGGAAGGCGATTATCTGATACCGAACATACAGCTGCCGGAGAACAAGCCAATAGGCAAATACGGGATGCTGAGAGAAACATTCTTGAAGAAGGAACGGAATTACCTGTACAACACGATGATGATGAACGGGACATTGAACGAACATCTTTGGGAAATAGACCAAACAGCGAAACAGCTAGTCGAGCAGATGGTACAGAAAATGGCACAGACGGAGAACATCAACGAGGAACTGAAAGCAAAAGACCCGATGAAGTGGACAGGACTAATGAACAACCTTCGACATTCAGCCGAAGAGGTCATACTCCAACAGCTAATCTACAGTTAAGTCTTTTCCCCCTACTTGAAGAACAACAGGATATTATCAGAGAAGCAGAGCAAGCAACATTTGGCTCTGCTTTTTCTATTTCACAACAGATTATTGATGAAGTCATAACAAACGGCAGTAACCGAGAAAACACAATTTTAAATATTTGTATTGAATACAGCAAAAATAAATCTCTTGATGATAAAATTGATTTTTTGCGTAAGGAATTTGAAGTTGGCGGTAAAGGTTTTGTTTTCGATGACAAAAACATTTCTGCTTGGTGGAACTATGACGGAATGTATATCTCACAAGGCAATACGGCTACAACCTATGACGAGTTTTCAACTTGGGAACAGGTGTCAAACCGAATTGATGAACTTCTTGAACTTGGCAGATTTGCTACCCCTGAAGTTATAGCATCTTTTGCCGATGTTGAAAAAGAGCGTGTGGCAAAATATCTCTTTGAGGTAATAAGAAATATCAATGACCACGATTACCCGGTTTTAAGAGATATTTTCAAAGAAGAAGTATATCAAGGCAATTATGATGATGTAGTAGCAAAAATCAAAGCGACTTTGGATAATCCACAGGATATACAGCACCACATTTCACTTCTGAATATTCTTGAAACAGCGAAGAAAAATCACGATGAAGTAATGCGTTTTAGATTTTATCAGCCGGAAATAAGCATTTCACAGCTACAAGATATGCTCTTGCCGAGAAAGGTGTTTGCAACAGAGCTTGAAGCTGCACCTATGCCGCAGAGATTTATAACCGAAGATGAAATAAATAAAATTGTTTGTCGTGGCTCTAACAAAACTGATGGCAAATATCGCATTTATGACTTCTTTACTAAAAATACCGATAAAAAAGCAAGACGGGAGTTTTTGGATAAAGAGTTCGGTTGGGGTAGCTCACACGGCTTTCCTTATGAAATCGACCACGATAAAAAAGGATTGATTATAAGCCGCAGAGATATACTTTCCCCCTTTGCGAAAATCATAATGAAATTTTCCGAATTGGAAAAACGCATTGACGAGCTGATTACTTCAAATTCCTACTTGACCGAACACGAAAAAAATGTCGAATATCCTGCGTGGTCAGAAGAAGAAAGACAGGAACAGGCAGCTATACAGTTGCACCGAGAACAAGATGAATACCTTATGTCTTTTTTCCGAAACAGAGAAACAGTAAATTTATCTAACTTCCCGAAACGCTTACATACATTGGTGCAGTATTGTAAAGACGATTATGAAGGCAGATTGTTTGCTGAAAACGGCTTTGGAAATCTTGTTAATATGACAGAGCTTGATATTCCTGCACTTCTGCTTGATGATGATACAAGAGATAAACTACAGAAATGTTTGAGAACTGTCGGCGGTAGCACAGGCGAAGTTACGATAAGAAATTCATCCTACATTATGAGTGATGAGTTGCTACAGTACAGAAAAATCAACTTACACCGCTTGGGAGATTTTTATGAAGCCTATGGCGAGGATGCAAAATTAGTAGCCGAAGTGTTAGAACTTACACTTACAGGCAGAACTATTGATGGCGAAAGAGTTGATATGGTCGGCTTTCCACAGCATACTTTGGAGAAATATTCTGCTAAATTACAAGAAAATAATATTATAATCAACTATGCTGACAGAGAAACACCAATAGTTTCACAGCCTGTTGAAGTTGTTGCAGAAGAAACAGCTCCCGAAGCAACACACGAACTCGACAGTAAAATTCAAGAAGTGCATAATGATTTCAAGGCTAAAAACTCCGATTATATTATTTTCATTTTAAACAATGACAATCATTACGAGGTTTACGGCGAAGATGCCAAAAAGGCTGCTGAAATTCTCGGCACTACTCTTGAACAAAGAACAGTTGCAGGATTTACAGAAACAAGTATTGATATGACACCGCTTCTTCCACCTAATCAAACAGAAGAATTTATTGATAGCTTAAAAGCTGCCGGACAGAATGTAATTCTTGTCGGCAATATCAATAACGAATATGTGGAGCGTGGAAGATATGCCTGTAAAGAAAAAGTGCAGGAAATAATCGCAAATATGTCTGATGAAGAAAAAGAAAAGCATATTGGTTGGATTGAATTAAAACTCGACTACAGCGAACATAACTTCTCGGACGAAGATTACGAAGTATATGCTGCACTCATTACAGAGCGAGAAAAGGCTGAAGATTTATCACAGTATGTCGGTATGGAGGTTGAAGTTGATGACAGAAAGTTTGTTATCGACAGCATAAATACCGATTTTGACAGCGTAAGCCTAAAAGATATTACATTTCAAAACGGCACAGGCTTTCCTATCTTCCGCAGAGAAAGTATAGAATGGTTAAAATATGTGTTACAGCAGCAGGAACAAAAAACTGTACAGGAAGTTGATGAACCCTTAATCCCCGATATTGTTACATCAAAACCCAAAACAAATCTTACCCCTCTCTATCCCGAAATAACAGGAGAAAGAAAAAACTTTGTTATAACCGATGACGAACTCGGTTATGGTACTGCAAGTGAAAAAATTAATGCAAATGTTACAGCAATAAGAACATTAAAAACTTTAGAAGCTGAACGCAGACTTGCAACACCCGAAGAACAGGAAATCTTATCACGATATGTTGGTTGGGGTGGTCTTGCTGATTGTTTTGATGAAAAACATTCACGATACCAAGAGCTTAAATCATTGCTTACTGAGGAAGAATTTACACAAGCACGAGCTTCAACGCTCAACGCTCATTACACCTCTCCCACAGTTATTAAAGCTATGTATAAGGCACTTGAAAATATGGGATTTAAGCAAGGAAATATTTTAGAGCCGTCTTGCGGTATTGGTAACTTTATGGGACTACTGCCAGACAGTATGAACGAAAGCAAAATGTATGGTATAGAGATTGACAGCTTGACAGGCAGAATTGCACAAAGGTTATATCCTAATAACTCGGTTACGATACAAGGCTATGAGGATGCCACCTTGCCCGATAGTTTCTTTGATGTTGCTATCGGTAATGTACCTTTTGGAAACTACAAACTGCCCGACAAGAAATATGACAAACATAATTTCTTTATACACGATTATTTCTTTGCAAAGACTTTAGATAAAGTCAGACCAGGCGGAGTTGTTGCCTTTATAACTTCAATGGGTACAATGGATAAGAAAAACTCTGCTGTCCGTAAATATATAGCACAGCGAGCTGACCTTATCGGTGCAATAAGACTTCCGAATGATGCTTTTTATAAAAATGCAGGAACAACTGTGACAGCAGATATTCTTTTCTTGCAGAAGCGTGATAGACAAACAGATATTATGCCCGATTGGATAAACTTGGGAACTTTAGAAAACGGCTTGACCATCAATCAGTATTTTGTCGATAATCCCGATATGATACTTGGCGAAATGACCGAAGAAAGCTCACAGTATGGAAAATCATTAACTTGCAAGCCGTATGAAGATGCTGACCTTGCAGAACAGCTTGAAGATGCTATCCAAAGTGTACACGCACAAATAACAGAATACGAATTTGACGATATTTCTGATGATGAAGATTTAACCATACCTGCTGACCCCGATGTTAAAAACTTTAGCTACACGCTTGTTGACGGAGAGATATATTTCCGTGAAAATAGCATTATGAAAAGAGTTGAGCTTAATGCTACGGCAGAAAACCGCATTAAAGGCTTGATTGAAATTCGTGACGTTGTCCGTGAGCTTATAGAATACCAAACGGAAGGCTATCCCGATAGGGATATTAAAAAGCAACAGGATAAGTTAAATAAGGTTTATGATGACTTTACAAAAAAATACGGACTTATCAATTCTCGTGGTAATTCTCTTGCTTTTTCGGAAGATAGCAGTTACTTCCTCCTTTGCTCTTTGGAAGTTATGGGAGAAAACGGAGAACTTGAACGAAAAGCCGATATATTTACAAAAAGAACTATCGGTGCAAAGAAAGAAGTTACAAAGGTAGATACATCTTCAGAAGCTCTTGCTGTATCAATGGGCGAAAAAGCTAAAATTGATATGGAATTTATGTCGGAACTTACAGGCAAAACCGAAGAACAAATCTATGAGGACTTAAAAGGTGTCATATTCCTTAACCCTATGCACGGCTACGGCGATAGTTGGGAAGAAAAATATGTTACTGCTGATGAATACCTATCGGGCAATGTTAAAACAAAGCTCGAATGGGCAAGAAAAAGTGCAGAACAATTCCCCGATGATTACGCAGTAAATGTAGAAGCACTTAAAAAAGTACAGCCGGAGCCGTTATCGGCTGCTGATATTTCCGTCAAACTTGGCTCTACTTGGATACCCGACAAATATATTGAGCAGTTTACTTATGAATTGCTTGATACCCCTATTTATGCAAGGCGTGAAGTTAAAGTCCGATATTACAAGCCTACTGCCGAATGGAATGTTTCTAAAAAGAGTTTCGACAGAGGTAATGTCAAAGCTAATAACACTTATGGTACGCACCGAGCTAACGCATACAAGATTATAGAGGAAACTCTTAATCAGCGTGATGTGCGTATTTTTGATTATGTAGATAATGAAAACGGCGGTAAAACCCCTGTACTTAATGCAAAAGAAACTGCCATTGCACAGCAGAAGCAGGAAACTATAAAACAAGCCTTTTTGGATTGGGTATGGAAAGACCCCACACGCAGAGAAACACTTGTCAAACTGTACAATGATAAATTCAATTCAACCCGACCTCGTGAATATGACGGAAGTCATATAACATTTAGCGGAATTAACCCCGAAATCGAATTAAGGCAACACCAAAAAAATGCAGTTGCAAGAGTAATGTATGGCGGTAATACCCTTATAGGACACGAAGTTGGAGCAGGAAAAACTTGGACTATGGTAGCTGCTGCTATGGAAAGCAAGCGTTTGGGACTTTGTAATAAGTCCCTTTTTGTTGTACCAAATCACTTGACGGAACAATGGGCATCCGAGTTCTTACAGCTCTATCCTGCCGCTAATATCCTTGTTGCAACTAAAAAAGATTTTGAAACAAAAAACCGTAAGAAGTTTTGCGGAAGAATTGCTACAGGCGATTATGATGCTGTCATTATAGGACACTCTCAGTTTGAGAAAATTCCTATGTCAGTTGAAAGACAGGTTACTATTCTCCAAAGAGAAATCAATGAAATAATGATGGGTATTGCAGAAGCAAAAGCAAGTCGAGCTGAAAACTTTACCATAAAACAAATGGAAAAAGCAAGGCGAAATTTAGAAGCTAAACTTGCAAAGCTCAATGACCAAAGCCGCAAAGATGATGTTGTTACCTTTGAAGAATTAGGTGTTGACAGAGTATTTGTTGACGAAGCCCATTATTACAAAAATCGTGCGAAACGTTGTGCATAAATTACAACTGACAACTGTAATGAAAAGCACCATAC
>CAYWKY010000013.1:0-15926 GCA_964458915.1 uncultured Faecalibacterium sp. | reverse complement strand
TTTTTGGGCGGCATCTTATATAAATTATTTGCTTTCCTTGTTTTCGCATTCCTGGTTAGCAATACCGCAGCTTGTTTTGCAAGCGCTCTGGCATGATGTCTGGCATTCGCCGCAACCGCCGTTCTTTGCGCTTTCGCAAAGGTTGCGAGTTTCGATTGTTTTGATGTGCTTCATTTAATTAGCCTCCCTTCACACTTCAAAAATAGCTTTGTACCATTATATACGCTTTTAAAATTAAAATCAATACCATTAAAGAAGAATTTTGCTTTTATTTACAAACATCGACCCACTTATCATACTGTGAATACTTCTCAAGCTCCGGAATTGTCAGCTCAATAGCGCTGTTTGAGCTGCCGCAAGCAGGAAAAACAGTTTCAAAGCCCTTTAAGCTTTCATCGAGATAAACCTTTACGCCCTCATTGACAGCAAATGGACATACACCGCCCACAGCATGGCCTATCATTTCGGCAGCCTGCTCATGGGTGAGCATTTTAGCCTTAGCTGAAAACTCAGCCTTATATTTTTTGTTATCCACTCTTGCGTCACCTGCTGTAACAATTAATATCGGCTCACCATGCACAAGAAAGGACAGAGTTTTTGCGATTCTCGCACCCTCAACACCAACAGCCACCGCCGCAAGCTCAACAGTTGCGCTTGAAACATCAAACTCCATAATTCTGTCTTCAATTCCTAAAGCTTTAAAATGTTCTCTAACTTTTTCTATTGACATGTTTTCCTCCGAAAAGATTAATAAATATCAGCAAGATCGTAAATAAGTCTTTCGGTTTTTTCCCAGCCAATGCAGGGGTCTGTGATACTCTTACCGTAGCAACCCTCACCGATTTTCTGCGCTCCGTCTTCAATATAGCTTTCAATCATAAAGCCCTTAACAATTTTATCAATGTCGCTGTTGTGACGGCATGAGTGAAGCACTTCTTTTGCAATTCTCGGCTGCTCAAGAGGCTTTTTACCTGAGTTCGCGTGGTTTGTGTCAACTATAACACCGGGATTTTTCAAATTGCGCTCAGAATAGAGCTGACAAAGCTTTAAGAGATCCTCATAGTGATAGTTGGGATAGCTTACACCAAGCTCGTCCACATAGCCTCTGAGAATAGCGTGAGTGAGGTCATTGCCATGGCTCTTGACCTCCCAGCCTCTATAGATAAAATCGTGGCTGTGCTGACCTGCGGTAATTGAGTTCATCATAACACCCAAGTCGCCGCCTGTGGGGTTTTTCATACCTACCGGTACATTAAGACCGCTGGCGGTAAGTCTATGCTGTTGATCCTCGGTGCTTCTGGCACCAACGGCAACATAAGAGAGAATATCCGAAAGATAACGGTGGTTTTCCGGGTAGAGCATTTCATCTGCACAGCTAAAGCCTGTTTCATTGATAGCTCTCATATGAAGCTTTCTTATAGCAACAATGCCCTTAATAAGGTCTGCCGCCGCATTGGGATCAGGCTGATGAAGCATACCCTTATAGCCGTCACCTGTAGTTCTCGGCTTGTTGGTGTAAATTCTCGGAATAATAAGGATTTTATCCTTAACCTTTTCTTGAACGGGAACAAGACGGGAGATATAATCCATAACGCTGTCTTCATTATCAGCTGAACAAGGGCCTATAACAAGAATAAGCTTTCTCTCCTTGCCCTCGAAGATATTTCTGATTTCTTCATCTCTTTTTTTCTTTATTTCTACTGCCTGCTCAGTTAAAGGGTATTCCTCCTTAATAACCTTAGGTATAGGCAGCTTGCAAACGAAATCCATATTCATAGTTTTTTACCTCCAAAGCTTAATTTGCTTTATTATTTATCAAATAATTTTCTGCGCTGTGTGGAAATACGCATCATTTCTTTCATACCCTCAACATCGTCGTTTTTCAGGTACTCATGAAGTTCTGTGAATTTGCTTTCAAAAAGCTCTATTTGTTCAAGAAGTGCCTTTTTGTTAAGCAAGAAAAGCTCACTCCACATAGTTTCATTAATGTTGGCAATTCTCGTCAAATCTCTAAACGAGTCGGCAGTGTACCTCTCAAGTCTTTCATGTTCATAGCAGTTCATAAGGCTGACAGCGATAAAATGTGTCAGCTGAGAGACAAAGCCTATCATTTCATCGTGTCCCTCAGGTGTTATCTCGCTGATTCTGCCAAAGCCTAAAATTTCACCAATTCTCTTGCAGGCCTCTATGCCCTCTTCCGTGTTTCTTTTAGTTGGAACAACAAGATAGTTTGCGCCATAAAAGATTCTCTCGTCGCTGTTTCTCACACCGTAAACCTCACGGCCTGCCATTGGGTGTGCGGATATAAACTCAACTAAAGGCGGCAGCATATTTTGTATTTTGTCAACTATACACTCTTTTACACCTGTAACATCGGTAATCAATGTGCCGGGCTTTATTTTTTCACCGTGCTGCTCTATCCAGCTGATAAATGTGTCGGGGTAAAGGGCGAAAACAATAACGTCCGCATTTTTTATCATTGCTTCGTCAACCTCAGTGGTGCATTTTTTTACTATTTCATGCTCAATAGCAAAATCGCAATCCTCCTGCTTTTTGGTTATAGCCTCAACATAGTAGCCTTTTTCTGTCAGTCCTCTTGCATAAGAACCGCCTAAAAGTCCAAGACCCACTATTAAAAATTTTGTGTTTTTATTAATCACCATATATTTTCATCTCCATTCCAAGAGTTTTCACTTTATCGAAAAAGTCCGGATAGCTTTTTCTAACCGCCTGAGCGTCCTCAATTACACCGCCCCAAACGCTTGAAAGCACAGCAAGAGACATAACAACTCTGTGGTCATTATGTGACATCAGAATCTCTTTCGGCATATGAAGTTCCCTTTTATTTACGACTATTTCGTTCTCGTAAACATTAATATCTGCGCCGAATTTTGAAAGCTCCATAGCCATTACACTTCCTCGGTCGCTCTCTTTAATTTTAAGTCTTGCCGTATTAATAAGCTTACAGCCGTGAAGAGCCGCAGCAAGACTCATTAATATTGGAGCTAAATCGGGACAGTTTTTTATGTCGAGTGTTGGGGTACCCTGCCGAAGAAGGGAAAAATACTCCTTATATATTATGTCACCTTGAATAGTATCCTCTCGCAAGCCGTCTGTAACAACCTGACCGCCTAAAAGGTTAAAAGCGTCTAAAAATGCTGCGTTTGAGCAGTCGCCCTCTACAGTAAGATTTTTAGCTTTATATTGCTGATTGCCCTTTATATAGATAGTGGTGTCGTTTTGCCAACAGGCAATTACACCAAAACAGCTCATTGCGCTTATTGTCATATCAATATAACTTCTGCTTTCAACATTTGATGTGAGAGTTATTGTGCTGTCGCCCTCACAAAGAGGCAATGCGAACAAAAGTCCCGAAATAAACTGACTGCTTACATTGGCGGGAACTGTGTAGCTACCGCCGGAAAGTTTACCGCGTACTCTAATGCCCTCATCGTCCTTTTTATAGAAAATGGATTTTTCTTTAGCAATATTTTCATAAACCTGCATGGGTCTTTCCATTAACCTGCCATAGCCGGTGAAAAGGCTTTCGCTTTCGCTGAGCATTGCAAGAGGTATAAAAAATCTTAGGGTGCTGCCGCTTTCTCGGCAATTATAAATCGCTTTTTCCTTTTTTTGAGCCTTTGCACCTTTAATTTTAACAAAATCCTTGCCCTTTTCTACTTTTGCGCCCATGGAAATCAGACAATCGAGTGTTGCTAATATATCTTCGCTAAAAAGCACATTTGAAATTAGGCTTTCTGAGTCGCTTAGTCCGGCGCAAATAAGCAGCCTGTGACACATACTTTTTGATGAGGGGGCTGTTACTCTGCCCTTTATTTTTGAGGGTGTGATTTCAACTTTCATATTTTCACTTCCCGTAATTTTCCTTTAAAAAGCCAATTGCTTCAATATAGCCGTCAGTACCGTGACCTGTTATGGTTTTCGCTGCGGCAAGCCTAATATAGCTTATTTGGCGAAAATCTTCCCTTTTCTCCACCTTTGAAATGTGAACCTCAACGGTGGGAATAGAAACGCTTTGAACCGCATCTAAAATAGCTACACTTGTGTGAGTGTAAGCTCCGGGATTTATAACTATGCCGTCAAAAACTCCGTAGGCCTGCTGAATTTTATCCACAAGACAGCCCTCGTGGTTTGACTGATAACATTCACACTCTATGCTTTCTTTAGTGCAATAGCTTTCAATTTTTTTCACCAAATCATCGTAGGTCTCTCTGCCGTAATGCTTAGGCTCTCTTATGCCTAACATATTGAGATTAGGACCGTTTATTACAAGAATTTTCATTTCATTATCTCCATAATTTTTTCTGCCGAATGTTTCGGATCGCCATCAACAAATATTTCACAATCCGCTGAAGCAACATATTTGTCGTAACGCTCATGATAGCGTTCTTTTAGCGACTCATAATCCCTTGATAAAGGTCTGTCAGAGGTTGGAACTATATCCTCGATAGGTCTGTTTAGAAAGAAAATTATGCCGTTTTGCTTTAAAAAGTCTATGTTTTCCTGCTTTAAAATTACACCGCCGCCTGTGGCTATTATATATCCGCTGTTTTTTCCCGCTTGCTTTACAGCTTCGCTTTCTATGGTGCGAAAATATTCTTCGCCATGCTTTGCGAAAATTTCGCTAATGTCGCCGTGAGTCTCTTTTATTATTTCATCGGTGTCAATAAAGCTTTTTCCTGTCATTTCACAAAGAGTCTTACCTATTGTGCTTTTACCTGAACCCGGCATACCGATGAGAACTATATTTTGTTTTTCTTTTAAAATTTTGTTATAGACCTTATTTGTGATTTCTTTTACATCAAGGTCTTTTCCCGTGAAAATTTGTGAAGCTAAAACTGCCTGAGAGACAAGCATATAAAGGCCTGTAACACCCTTAACACCAACTTTTCTGCCCTTTTGAACTAATGTAGTTTCAATGGGATTATAAACCGCATCAACTATTCCTTTGAGATTTTTGAAATCCTCAGGAGGAATCGGAAAGCTATCGTTATTAGGATACATTCCGCAGGGGGTCGTATTAATTATGTAATCGCAGTCCCCATGCAAAAGCTTTGCATTTTCGTAATTTACTTCACCGCTTCTGCTGACAGTGATTATTTCTCTTGCACCTAAAAACTCAGATACTGCTCTTGCAGTTTTTGATGTTCCGCCTGAGCCTAAAATCAAGACCTTTGCACCACTGAAATCAAAATCGGCTTTTTCAATTAAGGCTTTCATTCCGCCAAAATCTGTGTTATAACCGTAAAGCTTTCCGCCACGGTTGATTACCGTATTAACTGCGCCTATTTTCTTAGCGTCTTGAGATATATAATCGAGATAAGGAATAACCGCCGCCTTATAAGGAATTGTAACATTTATTCCCGAAAAGCTTTTTTCTTTCATAAAACAGTCAAGCTCATCTTTTCCTATTTCCTTAATTTCATAGGTGTAGTCAGCAATGCTTTCATGTATAGGCTTTGAAAAGCTGTGGCCTAATTTTTCACCTATAAGACCGTATTTCATTTTAAGCACCTAACCAATCTGTACCGTAATGTGTGACAAGCAAATCACAAAGCGCAATTGCTGTTATACTGTCCACAACAACTCTCGCTCTGTGGATAATTGCAGGGTCATGTCTGCCCTTTATTTCAATGGCAGTATTTTCATTTGTTTTAAAATTCACTGTTTTCTGCTTTTTAAAAATGGAGGGAGTGGGCTTTACAGCGCAGGAAAAAACTATAGGCATACCGTTTGATATTCCGCCGTTAACTCCACCGTTATTATTTGTTTTTGTTTGTACTCTGCCGTCAAGGGAAAAGAAGCTGTCGTTGGCGTCACTGCCCTTCATTTGCGAAAAGCCAAAGCCGGCACCAAACTCAACACCTTTGACACCCGGAACAGAAAACAGAGCGTGAGACAGCACACTTTCTATGCTGTCGAACCAAGGCTCACCAACTCCGGCAGGAATACCCGTAACAGCTGTTGTAAGCACACCGCCTACACTGTCGCCCTCATTTCTTGCTTTTTCAATAACAGCTATCATTTTCCTGCCCGCTTTTTCGTCTAAAGTGGGCATTTCAGCTTTTTCGAGCATAGGAATATCTTCGCTTAAATTATTAAACTCTCTATCTTTTATACCACCGCAAGAAGCTATATGAGTGCCGATTTCTATTCCTTTTCTTTTAAGAGCTTTAATGCAAATTGCGCCTGCCGCAACAATTGGAGCAGTTATTCTGCCGGAAAAGTGACCGCCGCCTCTATAGTCCTGAAAGCCGTGATATTTACATTCAGCTGTATAATCAGCATGACCGGGACGGGCAAGGTCTTTTGTTAAAGAGTAATCCTTGCTGTGCTGACTTTCATTTTCTATGACAAGAGCTATCGGTGTGCCTGTAGTTTTACCTGAGAAAACACCGCTTAAAATTTTAACTCTATCGCCCTCTCTTCTTGGAGTGGAAATTGAGTTTATACCCTTTCGCTTTTCCATTTGCGAAGCGATAAAATCTTCCTCAATCTCTATTCCCGGTGCTACGCCATCAAGAACACAGCCTATAGCTGCGCCGTGACTTTCACCGAAAAGGGTTATGCTGATATTATTTCCAAATGTGTTTTTCATTTTATTTACCTCAAAGAAGCTTTAAAAGCTCTTCACCTGTCATATCTTCAAATCTGAATGTGCCGATTTTATCGCACCAAACTGTTGTTATCTTTTCGCCCTGAGCCTTTTTGTCGTGGCAAAGAGCCTGATAAACCTTGTTCTTATCGTAGTTATATTTTACCGGGAGTCCTACATTGCAAAGCGCCTTTATAACTTGAGCTTTAACACTTTCGCTACACATAAATGTCATTCCCAAAGCGACACACTCCCCGTGATACAGCTCACCGAAGGGTACAGAAGCTTCGATTCCGTGGCCTATTGTGTGGCCGAAATTTAACACCTTGCGAAGTCCCGCTTCTTTTTCATCTTGCTGAACAACATATCTTTTGACCTTAAGAGAGCGTTCAATAATCTGCTGTATATGATTCATGTAGTCTTCATTTAAAAACAAATCAAAAAGCTCTTTGTCAAAATTTGCACCCATTTTAATGCTTTCGGCAAGTCCGTTTTTAATTTGTCTGTCAGGTAGGGTCAAAAGCACATCCGGGTCGATTACAACCTTTTTGGGCTGATAAAAAGCGCCGATAATATTTTTAATCTTGCCAAGGTCAATGGCCGTCTTGCCGCCAATTGACGAATCAACCTGTGAAAGAACCGTTGTCGGCACATTATAAAAAGCAATGCCTCTCATATAAGTCGCCGCCGCAAATCCTGCCATATCACCGACTACACCACCGCCAACAGCGATGACCGCATCCTTTCTGGTGAAAGAATGCTCCAGCAGTGCCTCACAGATTTCTTTATAGGTGTCGAAGTTTTTGCTTTGTTCGCCCTGCTGAAAGCTAAAAATAAAGCTATTTTCATACTTTGATGCCACAGCTTCACTATAAGCTTTCGGCACACCGCTGTCGGTGACAACAAGCACCTTTGTGTTTGCTGAAAGAGGGATATAATTCTGAATTTTATTAAGCGCTCCCCTTTCGAGGACTATATCATAGGAATCTTTTCCTAAAGAGACGGGAATAATCATAGCTTAAACCTCAGATCTTACTGTTTTCGTTAAAAGTACCTATCATTTTCAGCTTATCACAGCACTCGGCTAATTCTTCCATCATATATTTGCCTCGGCGTGAGGACTGCAAATCGCCTTTAAGCTCAACATAAAAATAATATGTCCAAATAAGGTCTTTCATTGCTCGGCTTTTAATATGTCTCATTGAATAGCCATGATGACCGATTATATTAATTGCATGAGCCAAAGCACCTGCTTCATCGGGGACAGTAAAGACGATAATAGAATGGTCTTTTTTCTCTTTTGAGAGGGTACGGGAAACAACCACAAAGCGTGTTGTGTTGTCGCTCGCCTCATTTATATTTTCTCTGATAATTTCCAAGCCGTACAGCTCGGCTGTTTCTCTTGAAGCTATCGCAGCTTTCGTTATATCCCCTTCATTAGCCACAGCCTGAGCTGCCTTCGCTGTGTTGACACATGAGGTTGCCTTATAGCCCTGAGCTCTTATATATGAATTACACTGATCCAGTGCCTGCTGATGTGATATAACCTCTTTAATATCGCTTTCACCGGCACCCTTGAGTCCAATAAGATTGTGTCTGACATCAAGAGAATAAACACCATTGACAAAAAGTGAGCCTGAAAAAAGAAGATCTATAACTTGACCGACCTCACCGGCTCTGCTGTTTTCAATGGGAATAACCGCACATTCGCACTCACCCTTTTCAACAGCTTCATAGGCACTTTTAAAGTCAGGATAAGATATTCGGTTACCGTCGGGGAAAATTCTGCCTGCGGCTATGTGTGCAAAAGCACCCTCAACGCCACTGTAAGCGATATTTGCGCCTGAAAGTATGCGATGCTGATAACGCTTTGAAATATCCATAGTGCTTCTTATAAAAGGCACATAATATTCCTTAATTTCCTCATCCTCAACATTGTCAAGGTTGCTTCTCATAAGCTCAGCCTCTCTTGAAGCGTCGAAAATCGGCAAGCCTCTTTCCATTTTGTACTCGGCAACACTTCTGACAGCCTTCATTCTTTTCTCAAAAAGCTTTGCAATTTCTTTGTCTGTCTCGTTTATTATACTTCTTGCCTCAATCAATTTATCCATTGTTTTTTCCTCAAATCAAGCCATATTCTTCCGCAAGCTTTTTGAATGCAGGAAGTGAGCGTTTTATCATATTCTCGGCAACACAATATGAAATTCTGACATATCCTGGGAAGCCGAAGGAATCACTGGGTACCAAAAGCAGGTTATATTTCTTTGCACTCTCGCAGAAATCTGTTGCGCTTTCAACAGGTGAGCGCATAAACAGATAAAACGCTCCGTCGGGTTTAGCTGTCTTAAAGCCGTATTCATCGAAGGCCTTAAGAAGAATATCTCTATTTCTCTTGTAGGCATTAACATCACCTGTTTTACCTACGCACTTTCTTATAACAAACTGAAGCATTGACGGCGCACACACATAACCGAGACTTCTGCCTGCACCGCAAACAGCCTTATAAACCTTTTCAAAGTCTGTCACCTCAGACGGCACTAATATATAGCCGATTCTCTCACCGGGAAGAGAAAGAGACTTACTAAAAGAGTAGCAAACAATAGTGTTGTCATAATATTTTGTAAGATAAGGCACTTCAACATCATCATAAACAAGCTCACGATAAGGCTCGTCGCTAATAAGGAAGATGTTCTTGCCGTACTCGATTTGCTTTCTGCTTAAAATTTCGCACATACCTTTGATAATTTCTTCGCTTGCCACAACACCGCTGGGGTTGTTAGGTGAGTTGAGAACAACAGCCTTTGTGTTAGGTGTGATCGCCTTTTCAAAAGCATCAAGATCAATTGTTAAATCTTCACTCTTGCATTTAACTTCTACGGGTGTTGCACCCTGAGAGGATATAAACACTTTATATTCAGGGAAATATGGAGCGAAAATAATGATTTCATCGTCCTTTTCGGTTAAGGCTCTGAAGGTTATGCAAAGTGAAGCGGCAGCACCGCAAGTCATATATAAATTATTCATTGTGAAATGAGTGCCAAAGCGTTCATTAAGATTGTCGGCAATAGCCTGTCTCGTTCCGTTATCGCCAACAGCCGAGGTATAGCCGTGAAGCTCGCAGGAGAACATTTCCTCAGTCAGCTCTCTTATAGTTTCGTTGACAATTTCGGGAGCCGGAACGCTGGGATTGCCAAGGCTGAAATCATAGACATTTTCCTTGCCTATTTCGGCTGCTCTTTTTTTACCGAACTCAAAAATTTCTCTTATAACGGAGCTTTTTGCGCCGAGATTATACATTTCATTTGATACCATAAATATTCACCGTCTTTTTCTTTGGGCGTATTTGCCCCATAATAGTAATAGGAAATATTATACACCTGTTTATGAGTCGGTGTCAATTGTAATTGCATATTTTCTGTATTTTGCGTATAAATATGTACTCTCACTTTAATTGTTTAAAGCTTTAAATCTATAAATTAACATGATTATATCACATACTATTTTAAAATGCAAGCCTTTTAAACTATTTAGCTATTATAAAAAATGAACGCAAGCTTTTACACCTGCGTTCAATAATTTAATTAGTTTGCTCTTTCGGCAGAGTACACAAGGCTAACCGACTTTTTAAACAACATATAGTCGTACTGGGGTCGCCATGAGTCGCCAACCTTAACGCTCTTAAATGACTCTTCATCACCTTGAACGTAAATCTCAGTTATACCTTTAAGCTCACCACCATCTTTATAAATAGTATCCCAAAAAGCGTGGTGACCGATATAGGTAACGCTGTCAGGAATGTAAAGATATGAAAGCTCCTGATTATAGCTGAAAGCATCTGAGCCGATATATTCAAGTCCGTCGGGAAGTGAATTATAAATCTTGCCGAGGTCTTCTTTTGATGTGAAGTGTGAATCAAGCACCGGCTCATTGGGTTTATAAGAATAAACATTGTCCAGCGACGGTGTGTTGCCCCACTGATCCCTAGGCTCATGGATTTTGAAAACGCCTAAGGCTTCAATTGTCTTAAGGCCTTCCGGCAAATAGATTTCGCGAAGATTTGCATATGCGAAGCAGAGCTCACCTATTGTCTCAACTGTTGATGGTACAACATAGGTCTGAATATCCTTTATGTACTGCTCAGTGGATTCACTTCTATAGCTTTCGCTTTCATAGCCGTACTTTTGTCTTAAATACTCGTCATGGTTACAAGGATAGTAAATAATTCTTTTCATATCCTTTGAGTAGAGTACACCGTCAACGTCACAGTAATTCGGGTTGTTTTCGTCAACCTCAACTCTCTCTAATGCCCAGCATGAATAGAAAGCTTTCGAGTCAATATCAAGAACATCTGCTCCGATATTTATAACCTTAACAACACTGTCGCAGTTGAGAGCATATTCACGAACAGCAACAACCTTTGCGCTCTTATCCTTGACTATTTCAAAGTTAGTCCACGCATCGGAGTTTTCCTTGTCATAGCTAATACTTGAGCAGTAGTCGATATCAAGAGTTGTAATATAACCTGTGTTACTAAAGCTTGTAAGCTCATAGCCTGTTTCTGCTTTTTTATATTCAAAGGCATCACTTTGCACAGTTCTGACACTGAAATAGCACGACAGAGAAACCGCAACAATAATAACTAAGGCAAAGATAACCTTCTTAATATTATAGTTTTTATAAGGCTTATTTATATGAGGAGGCGCAAGTCCCTCAACCTGATATGTCCATATTTCATCTTCGGGTATGTCAATATGCACCGGTTCTTCCACATTATTAATGTGTTTCTTTTCTTTTTTGCTCATGTCAAACCCTCCTTAACCTATATATCCGCCTGAAACCGAAACGCCTTCTTCCTCGGCTTTCTTTTCGGTAACTTCCGCACGACGCTTAAGAACTTCCATAACCATGTTTTGCTTTTTGCTGTCATAGTCCCAGAAGAAATAAGGAATAGTCATAAGCACATAACCGATAACGTCAATAATAATAGGAATAACAATTATATATCGTCTTGCCGAGTCAATAAACAGAACCTCCCAGTTACTGTTAAAGCCGTATTTAAGCAAGAGAACAGGAATAATAAGGCCGACAAATGATGTTATAGGGCCGGTGAACCAGCTGAATACACTTGCAAAGTTTTCAAGGCGCTCACCTGAAAGATACATCTGATAGTCGCCTATACGCACATTCATATCGTGCTGTGCTGTTGTTGGTACTGTTTTAGTCATCTCTAAGAAGAAGAGAACAGCAACGCAGATAGTACCGCAAAGATTGAGATTTTCGCCGCAGAACCAAATTGCCGCAGCAATAGCAGCGTTACCTATAGCACGGGTAAGCTGATAGAAAATCATAATCTGCTTATATGAGAATCTCTTAAGGAAATAGGGTGAGAACAAGTCGGGCGGTGTGCCGGCAAAGGAAATAAGGGCAACAATAAGGCTATAGGGCAAGCCACTCAAACGGAAGGTATAAAGATAAAGCACCGTTACAAACGGCAGCATACCGTTACCGAGTGAGTCGATAAGACCGACTATGTTATTAATAAGCAAATATTTGTTATGAAGAACACCGAACATACCGTCCCAAAACTTAATCTGAACCTTCTTTTCAACAGGTGGCTGAGGTATTCTTTCCTTGATTCTTCCGGCAAAAAGCATTGTAAGAGCAGCGAAAACAATAAATGTTATGGGAATAACATATCTGTAAACATTTATGTCCGCCCACTCATGTCTGAGAGAGCCTATAACGGCAGGGATAATAATAGCTAAAATCGAGTTGAAGATATGAGAAATCTTAACAGGATAGCTTCTGACATAAATTCTTTCCTGCAAATTGGGGCTAATGCTCTTTGTGCAGGTTTCAAGGTTATTGGCAAAACCGAAAACATTATAAGTTGCGAATAAAAGGTTTGCTACCCATACTCTTGTGGGTACATCGGGAATATTATAAACAGGGAGCCAACCGATGAGAATAACCATTATGCACTTTGGCACAACATCGCAGTAAAGAGAATATTTGTATCGTCCGTATTTGGGAAGAAGCTTTTTTCGCCAGAAAATATTTCTCGCTCCGACCCAGCCCGTATATAGGAAGTGAGTACCAAAGGTCTTAAAACAAGCCGTAGCGCTCATACCCTCAAGTCCGTTTAGATATGTAATAAATGCACCGGACTGATTAAACAGTTGGGAAAAGTCAAACAATATGGTTGATATACCGAAAATCATCATTGCCACATATGCGCCATAAAATTTCTTTTCCGTTTTCTTAGGTAAAAAGCCTAAGTTATCACACACAAACCACCACATCAAAGCCGAAATATAGCCCAGAGGCATATTCAAAAGGCTGATAACAGAGAATGTGAGATAAGGCAGCTTATAGTGGTGCATAATAAGATAGCACGCTGATGAGAAGCCTATGTATTCCAAAATTTTTGTACCGGCATAGTTACTGCCCACGGCAACAACTACGTCCTTATACTCCTTATAAGGCACATATTTACCCTCAGCCGGAGTATCCCAGTGAGTTTTAACTTCGGTGAAAAACGATTTCACCTTACCGACAAGATTGCCGGATTTATTTTCTTGCATAATTAATCCTCCTTTTTTATTTGTTTATTTTATCACATCATTTTCAAAAGGTCAACCGATAATTAGCAGTTTTAACAAAAAGTATTTTTCAGTTCTTTTCACATATATGTAATTTAAACAGCGAGTTTAACAAGTTAAACCACAAAAATAATTATTTTATTTGAATTGTGTTAAAAATATATGAGTTTCTTGATTTTTAATCGCGTAAGTGTTATAATTGGCACGCTGATTAAATCAAAGGAAGGGAGAAATCTTAATGGTAAACAGTTTTGTAATTTCTCACAGAGGCGCAAATAAATATGCCCCTCAAAACACACTGCCCGCTTTTGAAAAAGCATATGAAATAGGTTGTGACGGTTTTGAGACAGATGTTCACATAACTAAAGATGGCAAGATCGTGCTTTGCCACAACTACACAATTGACGAAACCTCCAACGGCACCGGCTTAATTGCAGATAAAACTCTCGACGAGCTTAAAAGCTACGACTTTGGCTCATATTTTAATAAAAGGTTTACCGGCACTGAGATTCCTACTATTGACGAGTTTCTCTCCTTTGTTGAAACCACAGATATTTCCGTACTTAACATAGAAATCAAAAGCCCGAAAGAAAACGAAACCGCTATTGTAAGAGAAACAATTAAAGCGGTAAAAGAGCATGGCCTATTCGATAAGCTTCTCATTTCTTCATTTGACCCGAAGCTTCTTGTTGAGGCAAAACAAATAGACAAAAGCTGTAAGACAGGCTTCCTCTATGCGCCCAACAGACTCATAACCTATACCATGCTGCTGTGGCCGATTAAGTTTGCAAAATCTATAGGCTGTGATGCCCTGCATCCTCAGTATTTCTATGTAAACCCTGCATACACAAAAGCTGCCCACAAAGCTGGACTTTTAGTCAACCCTTGGACAGTTGATATGGAGCTTGCTATAAACACCATGATAGACTTTGGTGCAGACGGCATTATTACTAACTATCCGGATATGACAAGTGGTCTTATTCAGGCGAGAAAATAACAAATTAGCATAAAACTAAGGCGAGGATTTTTCCCCGCCTTTTAATTTTATCTTTCGTCCTCAAGAACTGCATGAGCGCATTTTATTCCATCAACACCTGCTGAAACAATTCCTCCGGCATAGCCTGCACCCTCACCGCAAGGATAAAGTCCCCTAACATTAGTTTGGTACACTTCATCTCTGAGTATTCTCACAGGTGATGAGCTTCTGGTTTCCGGCGCTGTGAGTACAGCATCACTAAGCGCAAAGCCTTTCAGTTTTTTATCCATTTTTACTATTGCGTCTGCCATAGTATCTGTTACCTTTTTGGGAAGAACAGCTCTAATATCCGTTGGTGTTACACCTGTTGGGCAACTGGGCTTAACAAAAGAAAGCTTTGTTGATTTTTCACCCTTGAGAAAATCGCCTACAAGCTGACAAGGTGCCGCATAATCGCCACCACCCAAAATAAAAGCCTTTTGCTCCATTTCTCTTTGCAAATCAAAGCCTGACAGCACATGGTCTGTTGGGAAATCTTCAGGGTAAACATTGACAAGCAGAGCTGAGTTAGAGTTTTCTGCGTCTCTTGCCCATTCGCTCATACCGTTGACAACTACACCGCCCTTTTCGCTTGTTGCCGCAACAACAGTGCCACCGGGACACATACAAAATGTATAAGCTCCCCTTTCGTGTTCGCCGTGACAAGCCAGCTTATAATCTGCTGCGCCAAGTGCCTTATGACCGGCGAAATCGCCATATTGCGCTTTATCAATAAGCTCTCTCGGATGCTCAATTCTTGCGCCCACAGAAAAAGGCTTTTGCATCATTTTAACACCTTTGGTGTAAACCATTTTAACAGTGTCACGAGCTGAATGGCCTATCGCCAAAATTACTGTGTCTGTTTCCATGTCAACTTGTTTGCCGTTTTCTAAATAGGATATTCCTTGAACACAGCCGTTATATATTATAAGGTCCGTAAGCTTAGCTTCAAATTTCACAGTACCGCCAAGAGAAATAATTTCCTCACGCATACTTTTCACTGTTGCAGCAAGCTTATCAGTACCAATATGGGGCTTGCCCGAATATAAAATTTCCTCAGGCGCACCGTGAGACGCAAACTCAAGAAATATTTTACGGCACAATGGACTTTTAATACCTGTTGTGAGTTTTCCGTCAGAAAATGTACCTGCGCCACCCTCACCAAACTGAACATTAGATGTTTCATCCAAAATCTTCTGAGTAAAAAATGTGTTTACATCCCTTGTTCTTTTTTCAACATCTCTGCCTCTTTCGAGTACCAAAGGCTTAAGACCTGCTCTGGCAAGAGTCAAAGCGGCGAATATTCCGGCAGGACCGAAGCCGACAACTACAGGAGTATATTTAGATGTGCGTTTATTTTCGGGCATTTCATAGCTAAAAGGCTTAACATATATAACCTTATTTGAGTTGCACCTTTTAATTATTTTGTCCTCATCGCCATGAACCTCCACATCAACGCTATAAACAAAGAAAACATCTTCTTTATTTCTGCTGTCAACGCTTTGTCTTGCAATAGTTATTGATTTTATCTGTTCATCGCTTATACGCAATATTTTTTTACAAGCTTTAAAAAGATCATCTTTATTGCCGTCAAGGCTTTGCTTAACTTCATTTATTCTTATCATTATTTATCTGCCTTCCTACTGTTATTCCGCTTGCAAAGGCCCACAAGAGATTATATCCGCCACAAGGG
>CAYWKY010000012.1:0-16645 GCA_964458915.1 uncultured Faecalibacterium sp. | reverse complement strand
TAAGTGTGTAACCTGTGTCAATAACTCTAAGCTGGTGAGCGTCGGAGGAAGCTATAGCATATACATTTTCTCCATTAGCTGCAAACTTTGTCAAAAGCACATCCCAAAGCACTCTGTCAAAACGAGTTCTGCCGTCACCCTTGGAGTTCATGTCAATACCAATACAGCTGTCGTAATTTTCAATAAGGTTTGCGTATTTGTTGATATAATAGTTGTACGCAGGGTTGCTTTCATTGTAAGCGTCTTTAGAATGAAGCTCATAACGAGCCTTTGTGTACTCGCCGGGGTGGTTTATTACGCAAACACCTTTCATAGCATTAACGCCCTTAACCGCATCTTCGTAAGTTGTAATGGAGTTGTCAACATGGTCAACAAACCAGCTGTTTACATGTGCGTTTACTGAAACTGCATTGTTTTCGATTCCGTAAGGTACTCTGAGAATTTTCTTGCCACTGTCAAGGGCGAGATAATCGTCGCCATTGTCAGCGGTACTGTAAGTGTAGGAAATTCCGTTGTCGAACTTGCCTGAGTTGCCTAAATAAACAAGCTCACCCTCGCTTTTGCCAACAAGACTGAGAAGCCCGTGAACTAATGCATTGGGGTTGGGATCTGCCCAAGAATAGTTGACAGTACCGTGGTCAGTCGTTGCAACAATATCAAAACCGGTTTCCACATGACGCTCGATGGACTGGAAAAGAGTGATGTCACCGTCACTTGCGTTTGTGTGTGAGTGAAGTCCTGTTTTGTAAGCCGTAACAGCATCCCAATCAACATTTGCATACGGATTTGTGATTACATATGTTCCGTCCTCTTGAGAAGCGAATGCCACCAATGAGAAAGACAGACACATAACAAGAGAAAGGACAATTGCAATAGTAGCTTTTAATTTTTTCATGTTTAATTCTCCCTTTTTTGAGTATTTCCTATATTTTAACATATTTGTGTTTTTCAATCAATGCTTTTTTCGATTTTTTGTGGTGATGAATGATACAGATTTTACACTTGTGACTCAAAAAAACAAGAAGTGTTTTCCCATACTTGATGAGTGTATACCACGCAGCTTTCATATTATCTCCAAGTGAAATATTTTTACTTTTTTTCCTCGCTTCGGCAGAGTACACACAAGCCAAAATCAACCAATTTTCACAATGGGTATTGCTATTTGTCCGGATTAGTGATACAATAAATTCACTATATTTTTTAGTTCAGGAGGAAATACTAATGGCAAGATTTACTATTCCAAGAGATTTATATCATGGCAAAGATGCCCTTGATGCTCTTAAAACATTAAATGGCAAAAAAGCTATCGTTGTTACCGGTGGTGGCAGCATGAAGCGTTTCGGCTTCCTTGATAAGGTTGTTGCTAACCTTGAAGAAGCAGGTATGGAAGTTAAGCTTTTTGAAGGCGTTGAGCCTGACCCGTCAGTTGAGACAGTTATGCGTGGCGCTGCCGCTATGACAGAGTTTGAGCCTGATTGGATCGTTGCAATCGGTGGCGGTTCACCTATCGATGCTGCTAAGGCAATGTGGGCATTTTACGAGTACCCCGAAACAAGCTTTGAAGATCTTTGCATACCCTTTAATTTCCCGTCTCTTAGAACAAAGGCTAAGTTCTGCGCTATTCCCTCAACTTCAGGTACAGCTACCGAAGTTACCGCTTTCTCAGTTATAACTGATTATAACAAGGGCGTAAAATATCCCCTTGCTGACTTTAATATTACACCTGATGTTGCAATTGTTGACCCTGCACTTGCTGAGACAATGCCTAAAAAGCTTACAGCTCATACAGGTATGGATGCTCTCACTCATGCTATCGAGGCTTATGTTTCAACTCTCAATTGCGACTACACTGATCCCCTTGCTCTTCACGCTATCAAGATGATTTGCGAATATCTTATTCCCTCATTCGGTGGCTGTTCACAGGCAAGAGAGAGAATGCATAACGCTCAGTGCCTTGCAGGTATGGCATTCTCAAATGCTCTTCTTGGTATCGTACACTCAATGGCTCATAAGACAGGTGCAGCTTATTCAGGCGGTCACATTGTTCATGGTTGCGCTAACGCTATGTATCTTCCCAAGGTAATTAAGTTTAACGCTAAAAATGAAACCGCTGCTAAGAGATATGCTGAGATTGCTGCTTTTATCGGCTTAGAGCCTACTGTTGACGCTCTTATAAACAAAATCAATGAGATGAATAAAGCTCTTGAAATTCCTTCATGTATCAAGGATTATGAGGGTGGTATCATCGACGAAAAAGAGTTCTTGGACAAGCTTGATACTGTAGCTGAGCTTGCAGTTGGTGACGCTTGCACAGGCTCCAACCCCAGAGAAATTACTCCGGCTGAAATGGCAAAGCTTCTTAAGTGCTGCTACTATGATGAGGAAGTTGATTTCTAATTAGCTTAAAATAAAAAAAGGCTTCAAAGGGTTCCTTTAGTTTGAAGGGACCCTTTATCTTATCTATTTTACTTTGCCAATTGTTTTTGACTACAGATATTTGTACTCTGCCGTGAAAATTTAATTGTTTCAAAAAAACTATTGACAGATTTAAAATTCGTGTGTAAAATTTTAATTGTGACCTGAGAAAGTCACAGTGTGCTTAAAAGAAAATCTAAAAGGATTGAAAAAGGTGCAGAACAGATAAAACAAGATAAACAAAGGGTTCCTTTGGATAAAAAGTCCGAAGAAACCCTTTAAGTATAATTTCTCGACCGAGAAAATTTTTTGCGTTTTATCCCATAAACAAACTTCCCTCTTGGCAGTTCGCAGGAGGCTAAAATAAAGTAAACCTTTATTTTACACTGTTTGTTTATTCTGTTTTTTCTTGTCCTTAAAAAGGAGCTGTAAAAACAATGCTTTTTGCAGCCCCTTTTAATCTTTTTTAGGAGTGATTTTTTTGCTTGAAGCAATTTTCCCTACTTATGCAAAAGAAGTTTCATTGTTCGGCTTAACACAGTGGGATAAAGGTCAAAAACTGCGTATTTCTTTCGATAATATGCCAAAAAGCTTTCAGGTTCATTTTTCTGTTCGAGGTAGCAACGAAGCTATAGTTGTAGATGCTGTAACCGACAATAAAAGTGCCGTTGTTGACATTCCTGATGAAATGCTCATGTATGACACAGATATAAGCGCATGGATTTATCTCATCGGTGACAGCAGCGGTGAGACAATAGGCAAGGTTACCCTTTATGTTAAGCCAAGACCGAGACCAAAGGGTTATATTGAGGATCTCGTTCCGTCTCAACAAAAAATAGTCGAGGATATGATTTCGCAGCTGAAAGCCAATTTTGAGCATATCATTGCAAATGGTGTGGATTCTAAATATGTGCCTGAGTATATTAAAAACGAAGCAATGCGTGTGGCTAAGAAAGTCTTAGCCGTACAAAACGAAAACACAATAAGCTTTATCGCTGCCGGTGATTCTCATTATGACAACTCAGATTATTACACAAAAAAATCAATTGAACACGCAGGGCAAGCAATGGAGCTTATCCGTTCAATGTGCAATATTGATTTCTCCGCTTTTTTAGGTGATTATATTGCCGATGGCTCGGATAAAAATTTATCAGATGCCAAAAACGCTATATTAACTGTTAATAAGGCTATTTTCGGTGGCTTTGACGGTACCACACAGTTTCGCTGTGTCGGTGGTGACGACTTGCTTTTAGGCTCATACAATCGCAACGGTGATTACTTAGATGCTTCTGAGCTTTACCCTTTAATAGGTAAATGGTCATCGGATTCCTCCTTTAACCCTGAGGACGAAATTGGCGGCTATTGCTATAAGGATTATGAAAAGCAAAAGCTTAGAGTGATTTGTCTTAACACAAGTGATTTTAAAGTTGGTGAAAAAGTCAGCGTACAAACCAACAAAGCGAAAATGAGTGCAAAACAGCTATTGTGGCTTTGCGATACATTGAGCTTTGCCGATAAGACAGATAATGAGGGTTGGAGTTCAATAATATTTTCACATTATCCAATTAATTACTTTAATGCTTTTGGCACAGCAAAGGAAATATTGAATGCCAACGCTGCAAAATCAAAGGTAGATATGTTGGATGGCGACGGAAATAAAATTGTATATGATTTTTCGGGCAACTCATCTCATCCGGTTGTTGCTATGTTTAACGGTGAATTGCATAACTTTAAGGTCAACTATATTAATAGTATTTTATTGCCGTTAATAAGTGTGCCTAATATTTGCTTTGGTAACAATAACACCTATGCAGGCGAGGAGTACACCTCAAATGAAAATCTTTTATATGGCGAAGATATAACATGGAACAAAACCGCCGGTACGGAAAAAGAAACTGCCTTTTGTGTCATAACTATTGATATGAAAAAAGGCAAGCTTTATGCCCATTGCTACGGTGCCGGTTATGACAGAACAATTGATTTTGAAGCGGTTTCAGTGCCAAACGAAGTTCCTGAACCCGGCGGCAACGAAGATGATAACACCGGCTCAGGTACCACAGACTCAGGTACAACAGGCGAGGGCGAGTACACCAACTTAGTTACCACATCTATTGACGACAGTGAAAATGTATTTAACCAATCGGGATATAAAAACGATTACTACCTTACAAACCAAGGCGACGAAACTCCCGGTGATGGGTTCACCTGCACAGGTTATATTCCTTGCAATAGCACTGATGTTATACGCATAAAGGGTGGCACATGGTCTGATTTAGCAGGAAATAACTTAGTTGCTTATGATGAAGCCTTTATTCAAATTTGGTCCACTAAGCTTTCAGGTCAGGCGAGTGCTGCGTCGGGTATGAGCTATAACGGCAGTGTCGCAACTTTTGATACGACAAATGTTACAACAGGCGAGCTTGAACAAATGTGTTATATCCGTGTTTCGTGTAAGGGAAATGGTAAAAACTTAATAGTCACAGCTAATCAAAACATACCCGGCAGTACGACTCCGCCGACTGTTTCAGATTATGTAAATATTGTTTCCATGTCTGTTGAGGAGTCAGGCGAAGAATACAATAATGGCTTAGGCTATAAAGATAATTATGCTTTGACAGAAGATGCAAGCGAGACGGAAAAATCAGGCTTTTCTATTACAGGTTATCTTGAGGCGGATAAAGGCTCTGTATTGAGATTTAAGGGCTGTGGTTGGTCTCAGAGCGAAGGCAATTATTTAATGCTGTATGACGACAGCTTCGTTCTTTTGCAAGCTGTACCAATTAACTCTGAGACAGACGATTCCGGCAACGGCATCAGTTTTTCGGGAGAAGTTATGAGCTTTGATTCAGGTGCGGTAACATCATGTGAGCTAACAGAGATATATTATATAAGAATTTCCACCGAAGCGCCCGGCGAAAACCTGATTATAACCTATAACGAAGAAATAAGTTAAAACATCACCCGAAGTGAAGTGGTTAAGCTTCATTTCGGGTGAACTTTTTATTTAGCTTTATATAAGCTGCCTTTTCCTGAAAGAAAGTTAGTGACAAGTACAGCTATGAGGAAAAACACAGCGCCATTTACTCCGAACATTTCAAGAGCAACAACAAATGAAGCAATAGGGCATTTAGTCATGCCGGCGAAAAGACCTATTAGGCAAACGCCTGCAGAAAATGTGCTATCGAGAGCTACAGCCTTAGATAGTACGCTGCCGAGAGAAGCACCGACATATAAGGTGGGAACTATTTCTCCGCCCTTAAAGCCTGCGGCCACTGAAACAACGGTGAATATCATTTTATAAATGAATCCCATAAAGGGTGCATCATTTCCTTCAAATATGCTGTCAATGACTTCAATTCCACCGCCGTTGAAGCTAAAAGTACCGCTGACAATAGTTAAGAGAACAATAATTAAGCCACCAATAAAAATGCGAAGATAAGGGCTTTTGAAAAGCTTTGAGGCGATATGCTCACTAAGATGAAGACTCTTATAAAAAACATAGGCTACTATAGCCGAAGCCAAGGCTAAAACAAGACACTTTAGAGCAGAGCTAATGTTTAAAGCGGGTATTTCTCTAATAGTAAAGTGTTCTGCGTGAGTGCCAAGCTTATATGACACTCCCCATGAAACAAGGCTCGATATTAAACTGGGAATTAATCGGGAAATTCGCTCTTTAAGATTATTCTTTTTAAATTCGGTGATTTCAACGCCGAATATTGCAGCTCCAAAGGGAGTGCCGAAAACGGCAGAAAATAAAGCACTCATACCGCAAGAAGTGAGCATTTTTTTATCACGGTCATCTAATTTAAAAATTCGTGAAATTAATACTGCCGTACTACCGCCAAGCTGTAAGGCTGCACCTTCTTTACCGCAGGAAGCACCGAAAAGGTGGGATATAAGGGTCGTGCCAAAAATAGCCAAGGCAACACGAGACGGCAGGGGAGTATCTTCATTAACGCTTTTTATAACAGTTGTTGTACCAACACCTATTACACGAAGCTTTTTATATATAAATACAATAAGAAATCCTGCAAGAGGCAGAAGGAAAAATATAAGCGGATTAGCATTTCTCAAATCTGTGACAAAGGAAATACAGCGACAAAAAACAGCGCCGATAATTCCACATATTATACCCATGAGAAGAATTGCAAGGATATTTTTCAAGCAAACCATTGTTTTGCGTTTTGTAATTTTCATTATGTAACCTTCCTTAAAACTATAATTTTGGCTTGAGGCGAATAATTCAGATATTATAGCAGTGTCACCTAAAAAAGTAAAGTGCGCTTGTTTAGAATTTGCATAAAAATTCTCTGTGCTGCATAATAGTTTTTGTCAACAAACAAAAGGCTCTTGTCTAAGAAATTTGTGAAAAAAGTGGGATTTTGTCGTTGATAATCCCAAATAATTAAAAATATTTAAACTTATGATTGCGCAAATTTTGCGAGTTATGTACAAAGTTTTAACAGATGTAAACTCTTTGCAAACTAAACTAAAATATTCAATATTCGATTGACTTTTTATATGCTTTGTATATAATCGTAAATAGTAATCGACATTTTAGCAGATTTTGATTACGAACGGAGGAATCATGATGAATAAAACAAAAAAATTAATTTCAATTCTGTTAGCTTTGATTTTATCGTTAAGTGTGCTCACAACCGGTGTTTATGCGAGCGACGGTAAATGGATAGCTTCCTGGGGTACTTCTCCTGTGGATTTTTACATTTCACTTGCGGATTATCTCAGCGGCTTTTTTGTTAACGGAAAAATTCCTGCCGGTACACTTATAAGAACTGAGCTTAAGGTTACCGCTTCCGGCGAAAAGCTCAGGCTTAAATTTTCAAACGAATACGGCGACAAGGACGTTTCTTTTTCTAAGGCCTTTGTTGCAAGAACAGACGATAAACAAAACGGTGCAGTTAAAACAAAGGATATGTACCCGCTGTCCTTTGGTGGAAAGACAACAGCTGTTATCCCGGCAGGCGGAACTATTTGGTCTGACCCTATTGATATGGAAACACAGGCACTTGAAAAAATCACGGTCAGCATGTATTTTTCTCAGGAAACACCTATTAAGACCTGCGGCCTTTTCTGCGGTGAGTCCTATATGTCAGTTGCTTTGCCGAGTGCCGCCGACAGTAAGTATATGGCAACGCCCTCAGAAATCACTATAGCTACAGGTACAAACAGTTATCATGTTATTCCGTTTCTTAATGAGATTGACACATACACCGATGACGAAGACGCTTATTCGGCTGTTTTTATAGGCGATTCGACTTTGGTCAATGGTATGACAAATTATTTATCAACACGTCTTTGTGATGCCGGTGAAGATGAAATAGGCATAATAAATGAAGGTATTATGGGCAACCGCTTGTTCTATAAGGGACACGGCCTTGTAGGTAATCTTTACGGTGATGCTCTTCTTGACAGATATACGAGAGACGCTCTTAGCATCACAGGCTGTGAAATAATCATAGTTAAAATTGGTGTAAATGATATTTTGCACCCATCCTCAAAAAGCATGGGCGAGTATGCACCCTATGTTTCAGCGCAAGAAATTATTGAGGGCTATATAAAACTCGCAAATGAAGCTCATTCAGCCGGCAAAAAAATCTATTTTATGGAAATAACTCCGTGGAACGGATATGTCCGTGATATTCTCGGCAATAAAGACGATATTGTGTGGACAAGTGAGCTTCAGGGTATGTGCGACACCTGTAACGAGTGGATAAAAAACAATGATGTTGCTGACGGATATATTAATTCTGACTGCCTTGCGGATCCGAATAACCCTACAGCTTTCAGAGATCAATTTACAAGAGACGGTATTCATTTCACAGAGCTTGGCGCACTCGCTTTTGCGGATTGTATTGATATTGAAAAAATCTTCGGTATTTCTAATACTCGTACTGCCGCTGAAATCTTTTCCGTTGATCCATATCAAAGCAGCGCAGAAAGTAGCACAAACAAGACTCTTGTTAAGCTTAGAAATGTTCTCGTTTTCTGTCGCCAATTGCTCTCGTCGTTGCGTATTGAATATCAGCCCTTACACGACTGGCTCGATAAAATTATAGATTCTTTGCCCGACGGAACTCAGTTAGTATCTAACTTTACAAGAAAATAAAAAAATAAGAAACTCAGTTTGTTTGCGGCAAGCTGAGTTTTTTCTATAGCTTAAAACGTGAAGTTACGTTTTTTAATGCAATAATTATACTTTAGCTCTATTGCGAGTTGCACATATTTGATTTTTGTGCTATACTGAAATGACTAAAAAAGAGGAGATGTACCAATGAAAAAAGCTCTTATGGTGGCTCATGTAGCTTATGCAATTGATATGTTTAATTTACCGAATATTCGTCTTATGCAAAGTATGGGCTACGAGGTTCAAGTCGCCTGCAATTTTGACGACACAAGCTCTTTAAGCGAGCAGAGAATAAAAAAGCTTAAGGAAAAGCTCACTGAGTTAGGTGTTAAGTTTTATAATATACCCTTTCAAAGGAATCCTTTAAAAGCGGAAAATATAAAGGCTTTTTTCATGCTGAAAAAGCTTATTTCAAAGGAAAATTTTTCGCTGGTACATTGCCATACACCCGTTGGCGGCATCTTAACAAGACTTGCCTGCATAAAAAACAGAAGAAGTGGCACTAAGGTTATATATACGGCTCACGGATTTCACTTTTTCAAAGGCGCTAAGCTTGTTAACTGGTTGATTTATTTTACTGCTGAATGGCTATGCTCATTTTTTACCGATATTCTTATAACCATAAATAAGGAAGATTTTGATAACGGTGAAAAGCTTTTGCATGCTAAAAAGGTTTGCTATGTTCCCGGTGTTGGTGTTGACACAAACTATTTTGGTGAAACTCAAGGGAAAAGACAAGAACTATTAAGTGAAATTGGCGCAGAGGAGAATAGCACAATAATTTTAAGTGTAGGCGAGCTGAGTGACAGAAAAAATCATAGCGTTTCTATTAAAGCTATTTCAGAACTTGACAACAAAAACACCCACTTAGTTATTGCCGGCAGAGGAGAAAAGGAAGCGGAGCTTGTCGCTTTGGCAAAACAGCTTAAGGTTGAAAACAGGGTTCATTTATTAGGCTTTCGTAACGATATAGCCCAGCTAATGAAAAGTGCGGATATATTTCTTTTTCCTTCTCTTCAGGAAGGCTTGCCTGTTGCGTTAATGGAAGCTATGGCTTGCTCTTTGCCCACAGTATGCTCAAAGATAAGAGGAAATGTTGATCTCGTTGATGGTACCAACGGAATACTTTGCGAAAAGAACGATGTCAACTGTTATAAAAAAGCTATAAATAAGTTGTCGGCGGACAAGAGTCTTCGTGACAGTATGGCTGAAAAAGCTTTGGAAAAAAGCAAAGAGTACGATATAAAAATAATCGAAGAATATATGAAAGATATTTATTCTTTTTAAAGGTGAAATTTATGAGTAAAATCACATATAAGCCCCTTGTCAGTATTGTTATCCCGGTTTATAACGGAAGTAATTATATGAAAGAGGCTATTGACAGCGCACTTGAGCAAACATACGATAATATTGAAATTGTTGTAGTTAATGATGGCTCAAAGGACGAGGGAAAAAGCGACGCTATAGCTAAAAGTTACGGCAATAAAATCAGATATTTTTTGAAAGAAAACGGTGGTTCATCTTCGGCGCTGAATAAAGGTATAGCCGAAATGAAAGGTGAGTGGTTTTCTTGGCTTAGCCACGACGATTTATATTACCCCGATAAGGTGAAACAACAAGTCGAGTATCTTAATGAACTTCTTGAAAGGGGAATTAACCCTGATGAAATTTATAAGCAGGTGCTTTTTACTGCCCATGACTCGATTAACGGCGAAGGTAAGCTTATAAGAAAAAGCAATGAAGAAAAACAAAGAAAATTATCTGAACATATTGCTCAATTAAAGGGCAACGAATATCTTATCGCAGAGCCGACAAAATATAATTTTTACGGCTGCGGTTGCCTTGTAAATAAAAAAGTGTTTGAGGAAATCGGTGGCTTTGACGAAAAGCTAAGGCTTATAAACGATTTGGATATGTGGAGCAGGATTTATATGGGCGGCTACAAGCTTCACTATATGAGCAAAGCTTTAACTGTGGGCAGAATCCATGCCGGTCAAATTTCACGAAGTATAGGCTTTTCTTATCATAACAGCGAACAGGATATGTTTTGGAAAAGAAGTCTGAACTATTTAAAAGATAATTTTAAGGATAACTATCAGGTCTTTTATCTTTTTGGCTCAAATGCTTTTAGTAAAACAAGAGACGCCGATGGTGAAGAAGCTTTTAAAATTGCGGGGCAAATTTGTCCTGAAAAAACGGCACATTTACGCAGTACCGCAAATAAGCTAAAGTTTAAAGCGAAAATCAGAAGCTTTATGAAAAAGGTGTATATGGCACTGTTTATGAGGTGATAAAATGAAAATTGTTCAGCTCAATGTTACTTGCGGTTCGGGCAGTACCGGCAAAATTTGTCTTGCGGTGAGTGAGCTTTTAAATGATAAAGGTATAGAGAACTATATACTTTATTCTGAGGGCGAAAGCGAATATAAAAACGCCATTAAATACACAAATAAAATTGAAATTAAGCTTGAAGCGGTTAAATCAAAGCTTTTAGGAAATTATGGATTTAACTCGAAAGCGATAACCAAAAAGCTTATAAATGAGCTGGAAAAAATACAGCCGGATATAGTTCATCTTCATAACCTTCACGGTCATGGTTGCAACTTGGAAATGCTCTTCACTTATTTTAAAAGCAAAAAAATAAAGCTCTATTGGACTTTTCACGACTGTTGGGCATTTACAGGCTATTGCCCTCATTTTGATATGGCGGGCTGTGACAAGTGGCAAAGTAAGTGCGAAACTTGTCCTCAAAAGGGCGCATACAGCTTCTTTTTTGACAAAAGCGATAAACTTTATAACAAAAAGAAAGAACTGTTTTCAGACTTAAATTTGACGATTATAACCCCATCTGAGTGGCTCGCATCATTGGTGAAAAGCTCGTTTTTAAAGGATTATAAGGTAATAGTCATAAACAACGGAATTGACCTTAATGTCTTTAAATCTCAAAAAAGCGACTTTAGGCAAAAATATAATTTAGAGGGCAAATTTATTGTTCTGGGTGTGGCTTATAATTGGGACGAGAGAAAGGGCATTGATGTTTTTCAATCTCTTGCTTGTACCTTGCCAAAGGATATTTCTATTGTTCTCGTTGGCACAAATGAAAATGTCAGACGCTCTTTGCCTGATGGCATAATAGGAATAGACAAGACAGAAAATCAAAATGAGCTCGCACAGATTTACACTGCGGCCGATGTTTTTGTCAACGCAACAAGAGAGGATACTTTCCCAACGGTCAATATAGAAGCTTTGTCCTGCGGCACACCTGTTGTCACTTTTGACACAGGCGGCAGCGGTGAAATTATAGATGAAAGCTGTGGAATAAAAGTCAAAAAGAATGATGTGTCAGCTCTTTGTGACGCAATATTAAAAGTTAAAAATGACAAGCTCTTTTCCGAGGAAAACTGTGTTAAAAGAGCAAAAAACTATGACATGAACCATAAGTTTAGGCAGTATGTGGATAGCTATGGTGTTTAAAAATAAAGAAAGGGTTTCTTTCGGCTGAAAAGTCAAAAGAAACCCTATTTTCATATAGAAAGTTGAGCTTTGTCTATTATTTTATCATTTGTGCGAACTCTTCCTCGCTGATAACCGTAACGCCTAAGTCGTTGGCCTTTTTTAGCTTGCTTCCTGCATCTTCTCCGGCTAAAACATAGCTTGTCTTTTTTGATACGCTTGAAGATGCCTTGCCACCGAAAGCTTCAATAATTTTTGTCGCTTCGCTTCTTGTGAAGGCGGTCAAAGTTCCTGTTAAAACAAAAGTTTTGCCCTCAAAACGCATATCAACAATTTCTTTTTGGCTCTCCATATTAATACCAAGTGCCTTTAAATCTTCAATAAGCTTAATGCTTTCCGGGTGTGAGAAAAAGTCCGTGACACTCTGAGCCATTATAAGACCAAAGCCCTCAATTTCTGCAATTTCCTGCGTGGTGGCAGAAATTAGCTTGTCTATACTGCCGAAATGCTCCGCTAAAAGTTTACCGGCTTTTTGTCCTATGTGGCGAATGCCGAGAGCGTAAATCAGCTTAGATAAATCATTGCTCTTTGATTTTTCGGCCGCTGAAATCAAGTTGTCAGCACTTTTTTCGCCCATTCGCTCCATAGCGGCTATTTTATCTTTGTCGAGAGTGTAAATATCTGCCGCTGTTTTTATAAGCTTTTCGTTAACAAGAGCTTCAAGCACAGCAGTACCCATTCCCTCAATATCCATTGCATCTCTTGAACAAAAGTGAATTAAGTTTCTAAGCAGCTGATTTGGACAGTCAGGGTTACAGCATCTAAGGGCAGCTTCACCCTCTTCTCTTGTTACCTTGCCACCGCAGGACGGGCAAATGTCAGGTATACGATATGGCTGTGCATTTTCGCCGTGGCTGACAACACAAACCACCTCAGGTATAATATCGCCGGCCTTTCTAATAATAACTCTGTCGCCTATGGCGATGCCTTTTTCGTTTATAAAATCCTGATTGTGAAGTGTGGCACGGCTGACAGTGGTACCGGCTAAAAGTGTAGGCTCGAAAATTCCTGTGGGTGTGAGTACGCCTGTTCTGCCGACGTTAATTTCCACATCTAACAAGGTGGTTTCCTTTTCCTCCGGCGGGTACTTATAAGCTAAAGCCCACTTGGGAAATTTAGATGTTGAGCCGAGAAGTGTTCTCGAAGCAAAATTGTCCACCTTTATAACTGCTCCGTCTATGTCGAAGGGGAGAGTACCTCTGATGTTGCCTATTCGCTCTATTTCATTTAACACTTCATCAATGTTAAGGCATTTAGTGTAAAATGGAACGGTGTTAAAGCCGAGTGATTTTATATAGTCAAGTGACTGCTTGTGAGAAGTCAGCTCCTTACCCTCAATTCTTTGAATGTTGAAGGTGAAAATATCAAGTCTTCTTTTACTTGTAATTTTAGGATTCTTTTGTCTTAAAGAGCCGGCAGCTGCATTACGGGGATTCTTAAAGGTTTTTTCACCGTTTAATTCTTGTTCTGCGGTTAATTGAGTGAAAACTTCACGAGGCATATATACCTCGCCTCTAACTTCGAGTACGGGCAAATCGGTATCGATTTTAAGTGGGATAGAACGGATAGTTTTAATGTTTGCCGTTACATCTTCACCTGTTCTGCCGTCACCTCTTGTGGAGCCCCTTATGAGAAGTCCATTTTCATATTCAAGAGAAACAGAAAGGCCATCTATTTTCGGTTCAACGATATAGACCGGGTCTTTTATTACAGACTTAACTCTTTGGTCAAAGGCTAAAACATCCTCTTTATTAAAGCCGTCTTGCAAGCTTTCCATTGGAACAATATGCTCAACAGGTGTAAACATAGCGTCAGCTTTACCGCCAACTCTGTGAGTGGGGGAGTCGGCAGTGACTAAATCCGGATATTTTTCTTCGATAGTGATAAGCTCCTGTAGCAGCCTATCGTACTCAAAGTCTTCAATTTCCGGCTCATCATTTTCATAATATTTTTTATTGTGGTAGTTTATAATTTCTCTTAGCTCATTTGCACGCTGTCGCATTTCTATAATATTATCCATAATTATAATGTCCCTTCCTTAAATTCTCTTTCAAACCATACATCATCTATAGTGAACTGTTTGCCGTTAAGATATTCTAATTCACCTGCATCTGTGGTGAAATCAAAAATCAATTTATATGAACAAAGACATTGCTTTTTATATCCACTTTTTTTATTGAGCTTATTAGTTCCATATTTTCCGTCGCCTAAAAGGGGATGACCTACAGAAGCAAGATGTGCTCTGATTTGGTGCGTTCTTCCCGTAAGTAAATCAACTTCAAGTAAACTCAGACCGTCCTTGTACCCTAAAACCTTGTATTTAGTTTTAATATATTTGCTGTTTTCAGTAGGCTTTTTTGAAATAAAAACCTTGTTCTTTTTTTCGTCCTTTGTCAGGTACCCTTCAAGCAAGGCACTATCTTTTTCCATTTTGCCATGAACAACAGTCAAATATATTTTATGAAGCTCTCTATCCTTCATCTTTTGGTTGAGTACTCTTAAAGCTTCTGCGGTTTTAGCGCAAATAACTATTCCACTTGTATTTCTGTCAATACGGTTAACGAGTGCCGGTGTGAAAGAGTTTTCATTTTCGGGCTGCCACTGACCGTTTTCGTAAAGATAGCGTTTAACTCTTGTTATAAGTGTGTCAATATATTCGTTGTCATCAGGGTGGGAGAGTAAGCCAACCTTTTTATTCAGCAGTAAAATATTCTCGTCCTCATAAACAATATCAATCTTTTTCGATGCTGACATAAAATCATAGACAGTTTCCTTTTGAGCGAAAAACTCATCGTTTATATACATATCAACAATATCGCCTTGGTTTAAGCGAGTTGATATTTCCGCACGTTTGCCGTTGACCTTTATGCGTTTAATTCTTATGTACTTATACATAAGTGCCTTTGGCAGATTTGGCAGTGATTTTGTAAGATATTTGTCAAGACGCTGATTGGCATCGTTTTTTTCTATTATAAAGCTTTTCAAAATGAGAACTCTCCTAAAATTATTTTTTATTTGTGTCAAAATCAAATACTATCAAAGTTAAGAAAAGGAATTTTTGTTTTGCCTTATGGAAAAGGCAATGATTTACTACCTCTTAGATAATATATAGGGTTAATATTATATCACAAGTCATAAAAAAATTAAAGAGTTTATTATTCATGATAAAATTTCGTAATTTTTCACAAAAATTTTTTTGTGAAAACCTATAATATTAATCACTAAAAACTTGATTTATTGGCCTTGTAGTGATAAAATAAAAAAGTATTTTTTATACACCAATCTAATTATAAAGGGGTATGTCAAATGGAAAGAAAAACTGGTACTGTTTCAAGAGGTATCCGCTGCCCGATCATTCGTGAGGGTGATGATCTTGCAAAGATCGTTTGCGACAGTGTTGTAGAGGCAGCAAAGTGTGATGGCTTTGAGCTTCGCGACAAAGATGTTGTTGCAGTTACAGAGTCAATATTAGCAAGAAGTCAGGGCAACTATGCATCGGTTGAAGCAATCGCAAAAGATGTTAAGGCAAAGTTCGGCGGTGAAACTGTAGGTGTTCTTTTCCCCATCCTTTCAAGAAACCGTTTTGCAATTTGTCTTCGTGGTATTGCAATGGGCTGCAAAAAAATTGTTCTTATGCTTTCTTATCCCAGTGATGAAGTGGGCAACCATCTTCTCACATACGATCAGCTTGACGAAGCAGGTGTGAATCCTTATAGTGATGTACTTACACTTGCTAAATATCGTGAGCTTTTCGGCGAAAACAAGCATGAGTTCACAGGCGTTGACTATGTTGACTATTATTCACAGCTTATTAAGGATGCCGGAGCTGAATGTGAGGTAATTTTCGCAAATCAGGCTAAGAGTATTCTTGATTACACAGATTGCGTTCTTGCTTGTGATATTCACACAAGAGCACGCACAAAGCGTCTTCTTAAAGCAGCAGGTGCAAAAATTGTTTACGGTATGGACGACATACTCAATGAATCTATAGACGGCAGTGGCTTTAACCCTGATTTTGGCCTTCTCGGTTCAAACAAATCGACAGAAGACACAATTAAGCTTTTCCCGAAAAACTGTAGCGAGTTTGTAAACAAAACACAGGCTCTTCTTGTTGAAGCAACAGGTAAGAAGATTGAGGTTATGGTTTACGGCGACGGTGCATTTAAAGATCCTCAGGGTAAAATTTGGGAACTTGCTGATCCTTGTGTATCACCTGGTTACACAGCAGGTCTTGAAGGTACCCCCAATGAGCTTAAGCTTAAGTATTTGGCAGACAATGACTTTAAGGGCTTAGCAGGCAATGAGCTTAAAGAAGCTATCTCAAAGCGTATTGCTGAAAAGGGTGAGGCAAGCCTTGTAGGTAACATGGCTTCACAGGGTACCACACCGAGAAAATTCACTGATCTTATTGGTTCACTTTGTGACCTTACAAGTGGTTCAGGTGACAAGGGCACACCTGTAGTTCTTGTTCAGGGCTATTTTGATAATTATACCAACTAATTTAGCCAATAATAATGTTAATTATATCCGAATATATAGGGAGGAATCTTAAATGAATTCAAATGTAAGACC
>CAYWKY010000011.1:0-16821 GCA_964458915.1 uncultured Faecalibacterium sp. | reverse complement strand
AAGTACGCTCCCGAAGACGAAGCATATTCTGTTTTCCTTTGCGGACCTCAGCAGATGTACGCTTTCGTTGATAAAGAGCTTGAAAAGCTCGGCCTTGAAAGAAAATATATCCGTCACGAAATGTTCGGTGAATTCCACAATCCCTCAACTCAGGAAGACTATCCCTCAGATGTACCTGAGACAGTTAAAATCACTGTTACAATTCAGGATAAGACATACATAGTTCGTGGTAACTCAAACGATTCTGTTATGCAGACTCTTGAGAAGAACGGCATTTCCGTACCTGCTCGCTGCAGAAGTGGTGAGTGTGGTTTCTGCCATTCACATCTTCTTTCAGGTAAGGTTTATGTTCCCAAGCATCTTGAGTACCGCAGACTTGCAGACTATAAGTTCGGTTGTATTCATCCCTGCTGCAGCTTCCCGCTGACAGACCTTGAGATCAACGTACCTGTTGCAAAATAATTTGATTTAGATAAATAAGCGTTCGAGTGATATTTCATTCGGATGCTTATTTTTTTGCGTGGAAATATAGAAGTGGCGTTAATAAAACGTTATAAAATTATTTACAAAATACTTTCTAATTATTAACAGCAGACTATATAAAAACGCTATATTAAAATTGTTACTGTGTGTTCTAAATGAATACAAAATACAATTTGAAGGTGGAGAAAAATATGGAAAAGCATGAAATTCATTCAGTTGTAGAAAATCAGAAAAAATTCTTTGACAGCGGTGCAACTCTGAGCGTTGATAAAAGAATTGAGTACCTGAAAAAAATCAAGAGCTATATAATGAATAACGAGGAGCGTATTGCTGCGGCACTTAAAGCTGACTTAGGTAAGAGCGCATATGAGTCCTATCTTTGCGAAATTGCCGTTGTTGTGGCGGAAGTCAATTATATGCTTAAAAATATAAGAAAGCTCACTAAAAATAAAACTGTACCGACACCCTTCGGTCAACAGCTTTCTCATAGCTATGTTAGACCGAAACCCTATGGTACGGTGCTTATAATGAGTCCGTGGAACTATCCTTTTATGCTGACAATTCCGCCTGTTATTGACGCTATTGCGGCAGGCAACACCTGTGTAGTTAAAACCAGCGCATATTCACCGAACACAAGCAAGCTTGTTAAAAGTATGCTTGAGAGTATATTCCCTAAGGACTATGTTGCGGTTATCACCGGTGGCAGAGAAGAAAATACGCATCTTCTTGATGAAAAATTTGACTATATATTTTTCACCGGCAGTAAAAATGTTGGCAAGCTGATATTGCAAAAAGCAGCTGAAACTCTAACTCCCGTAACCCTTGAGCTTGGCGGAAAAAGCCCAACTATTGTTGACGAAACTGCCAGCCTTAGAATTGCCGCAAGACGTCTTGTTTTCGGCAAGGGCTTTAATGTGGGTCAAACCTGTGTTGCGCCGGACTATGTTTATGTTCACCGCAGTGTTAAGGATAGATTTGTTGAGCTTGTTAAGCAGGAAATAAGCCGACAGTTTGGTGATTGCCTTAATAACGAAGATTATGGCTGCATAATTAATGAAAAGCACTTTAATCGTGTCACCTCTCTTATAGACCCGGAAAAGGTAGTTTGCGGCGGCAAAAGCGATATTCAAAGCAGAAAAATTCAAATGACTGTTATGGATAATGTTACGTGGGATGACCCTGTTATGAAGCAGGAAATTTTCGGGCCGATTATACCGATTTTAACCTACAACAGCCTTGATGACGTTATCGCTGAAATTAAAAGTCATGATAAACCTCTTGCTCTTTATATTTTCTCGTCTAATAAGGCGAATATAGAAAAGGTTCATTCCTCATGTTCCTTTGGCGGTGGCTGTATAAACGAAACGGATATTCATGTTATAACCACAGCAATGGGCTTTGGCGGTGTTGGTGAAAGCGGCATGGGTCAATATCACGGTAAGGACGGCTTTGACACCTTCACTCATTACACAAGCATTGTGGATAAAAAAACTTGGATAGACTTAGGCCAAAGGTATCAGCCATATAATAAGGTTAATATTTGGTTTTCCAGAAATCTTAATTTCGGCTCAACTATCCACAAGAATTTAAAGGCAAATTGCAAAACCTTGCCGAGTGCCTTTAACGAGCTTTTAGGATTTTATTTTACAAAGAAATAAAACTAATCTCCCTCAGCCAGGCGCTAAGGGAGATTTTTTCACTTAAATTTTGCTGCCATTTTCAGTGCATCTACAGGACAATCTTTAATACATTTTCCGCATCGTATACATTCGGCGCTGTTAGGTGTTTTCACCGGGTCAACATTCATCTTGCAGACCTTGGCACATTTTCCGCAGTGAGTGCATTTAGTCTCATCGCATTGAAGCTTGACTATAGACAGCTTGTTAAATGCGCTGTAAATTGCGCCAAGAGGACAGATGTATTTGCAAAATGGTCTGTAAATAATCAGTGAAACTAAAATCAGTACAAAAAGAATAGCAACCTTATAAGCGTATAACCATCCTATTGTATCGCGAATACCCTTATTCAAAATGGCGAGTGGAATCCCGCCCTCTAAGGTGCCTGCCGGACAAATGTATTTGCAAAACCAAGGGTCGCTCATAGAATATTCATCTAAGGCAAACATGGGAAGAATGACGACGAAAAGGGCAAGAATAACATATTTAAGATAGCGAAGAACCTTATCAAGCTTAAAGGTTTTGACCTTTTTAGAAAAGGGAATTTTGTTTAGTAAATCTTGAATAAGACCGAAAGGACAAAGCCAGCCACAAACAAATCTGCCGCATAAAGCGCCCACAAACATGAGAAAACCTACCACATAAAAGGCAAATTTATGATTGCCTGAGCCTAAAACAGCCTGCAAAGCACCTATGGGACAAGAGCCTAAAGCACCGGGGCAGGAGTAGCAGTTAAGGCCGGGTACACATAAGTATTTCAGCTTTCCCTGATATATTTTACCTTTTAAAAAGCCGGTAACAAAGCTGTTGGTTGCAACGCCCCAAAGAGCTTGGACGGTATGACGCAAGCCGGTACTGTAAATATTTTTCTTCTTTTTCTTATCCAATTCCTATACACTCCAAACAAACTCTTATTGCTTTTGCTAAGACAGTTTCAGCTTCGCCGTTATAAATGCCGAAAAGCATAAATGCAAGTCCTAACAGTGCGGTGATTACACCTTTAAACGGGACATATCTTTTTTTCATATCAGTTGACCTCTTAATGTGATTTGCTATTATAATAGCATAAAAAAGTATAAATTTACAGCTGTTTATGTGAATTTATATCATAAACCCCAATAAGAAAAATAAAAGCCTTTTTGAGTAATATAATTGCATGGCGACTAAAAACGGAGGACATACAAATGAAAACTATCAGCAAAGAAAAGCTTGCGTCTTTAAAGCGAGCCGCTTATGTTGCTTTTCCACACTCTCTGCCTATACTTGCCGGCTATGGTTTTTTAGGTCTTGCTTATGGCATTTGCATGAGTGTTAACGGTCTTAGCCCTTGGTATACTTTTTTCATGTGTTGGTTTGTTTACGGTGGCTCAACACAGATAGTGGGTGTTAGCTTGCTCACAGCCGCTTTCGACCCGCTAAACGCTTTTATAATAACCTTTGTGCTTTGTGCAAGACATCTGTTTTACGGCATATCAATGCTTGAAAAATATAAAAATTTAGGTTTTAAAAAGCTATATATGATTTTCGGCATGGTTGACGAAACCTTCGCCATAAATTATTCCGCCGAACCGCCAAAGGATGTAGATAGAGGCTGGTTTATGTTCTTTGTTACATTGTTTAACCAAATCTATTGGGTCTTTGGTTCAACCTTAGGTGCTGTTTTAGGCACACTTATTAAGTTTAGCACTGAGGGCATTGAGTTCGTTATGACTTCAATGTTTGTGGTAATATTCATGGATCAGTGGAAAAAAGACAAGAGTCACCTTAGCGCTTTCTTAGGCTTTGCTATTTCCGCTGTTTGTCTTGTGATTTTCGGCGCTGATAATTTTATAATTCCGTCGATGATAGGCATATTCCTCTCTCTTACTCTCTCTAAGAGTTATCTTGAAAAGAAGGTGGGTGGCGAAAATGACATTTAATCAAAAGTTAATTACAATAGGTATGATAATTCTTGCAACCCTTATTATGAGATTTCTGCCTTTTGTTATCTTTCCCGACAACAAACCTACCCCTAAATTTATTCAGTATATGGGCAAAGTTTTGCCAGCGGCAGTTTTTAGTTTGCTTATTGTTTATTCTCTTAAAAATGTCGATTTGCTTTCGGGCAGCCACGGACTTCCGGAGCTTATCGCTATAGCCATAACAGCTCTTTGCCACTTATGGAAAAAGCAAATGCTGATTTCTATTTGTGCGGGAACTATAAGCTATATGCTGCTTGTGCAGTTTGTGTTTTAAGCGACTATAAAAATAGCAGAAGAACATTTTGCCTTTGATTTTAAAAATTTTATACTAAAAGGAGTTGTAAAAAATCACCGCTTTTACAACTCCTAATTTTGTTTCTTGACAGCTTAAGCTATATTCTATATAATTATACTACCATGATAGCGGAGAATGTCGTAATGAAAAATATTATTCGTGTTACAAAAATATTGTTTTTAACTATTGTTCTGCTTTGCCTTAGTGTGGGACTTTATTTCTATGTAACACAAGATGATGAAAACAGTGGCTTAATGCTGCCGCTTAAAGAGAGTAGCTACACTGAATATAACCCAACTCAGGATAATGTTAAAACTATAGGCAGATCCTATTACGAAAATGAAGTGAGATATTTTTCTTATTCGGGCAGCGGTATAGAGTTTAGATTTACAGGCGAATATGCTGTTGTTAATATCTTAGGTGATGCTGTCGAAACTCAAAGCGAAAATCATTTAGCAAGATTTGCCATATATAAGGACGGACAAGTTCTTTATGATGATATTGTGAAATTACCTGAGAAAAAGTATTATATTTATTCAACCGACCCCAAAAAAGAAACAACGGTGACGATTATAAAGCTTTCCGAAGCTAAGTATTCTTCCTTTGGTGTGGGAAAAATCGGTGCATTTTCTAACAGAAGAATTGCACCGACGGGGGATAAAAAATTGAAAATCGAATTTATTGGTGATTCTATAACCTGTGGATACGGCATAGACGAAGAAAACATCAACGGTTATTTTTCAACGACTACAGAGAATTTTACAAAAACCTATGCTTATATGACAGCGCAAAACTTGAATGCCGACTATTCAGTTGTGGCTTTTTCCGGCTACGGAGTAGTTTCCGGCTACACCTCAAATGGTGTGCAGAACAAAGAAGCAACTGTCGGACAGCACTATGATAAAAGCGCCTTTCTTTCCTATGGCAGGCAGCTGCAGTGGTATTTTCAAGATTTTGAAAGCGATGTAGTTGTTATAAATTTAGGTACAAATGATGCTACCTACTGTTCAAAAAGCTATCAAAGGCGGCAAATGTTTATAAGTGAATATGTCGCTTTGTTGCGTACAATAAGAGAGCATAACCCAAATGCCTACATTCTTTGTATATTAGGTGATATGAATAACTCTCTTTACCATTCCATTGAGCAAGCGGTTTTGCAGTTTACAAACGAAAATGCCGACAGCAAGGTTGAGGCTATGACAGTGGAGTATCGTATGGATATTAACGATATTGTTATTGACGGCCATCCGGGATATATGTCCAATATCTATGCTGCATCTGTGCTTAGCGAAAAAATCAATTCAATATTGCCAAACTTTAATTATTAAATGAGGTGTCTTTTTGAAAGATATTTTTATGTTCTCTTTAAATGCGGTAATGCCTATACTTATAATGTTCGTTATAGGTTACTTTTTAAAAAGTATTGGCTTTGCCGACGATAAATTCTTTAAAAAAGCCAATGCTATGGTCTTCAAGGTCTTTTTACCTGTGCTGCTATTTAAGAATGTTTATGATATTGACTCTCTTTCCTCTATAAATATTCCTGTTATCATTTACTGCTTCTTTGTGGTTTTAATTCTTTGTCTCATAGGCTTGCTGACAGCTAAGCTGACGGCGAAAAACAGGGAACAAAAGGGTGTAATCGCTCAGTGTACCTTTCGCTCAAACTACGCTGTTATAGGCATACCTTTGGCTGAAACTCTCGGTGGAAGTCAGGCAGTAGGCTTTGCGAGTATACTTTCCGCCACATCTATACCGCTTTTTAATGTTTTGGCAGTTATTTTGCTGTCACATTATAGTGGCGATAAACAAAGCGGCAGTATAAAAGAAACTATTAAAAGAACAGCTAAGAATCCGCTTATTATTGGTGTTTTTGTGGGTGTTTTGGTTGTGGCAATAAGACAGCTTTTGCCTATGGGTTCAGACGGCACTGTAGTTTTTTCCATAGAAAGAGATTTGCCCTTTGTTTATTCGGCAATTGACAGCATTGCCAAGGGTACAACACCATTGGCGCTTATAGTTTTAGGCTCAAGGTTTGATTTTTCGGCTGTGAAGGGTCTTTTCAGACAAATAGTAACAGGAACCTTTATGCGCCTTGTTATTGCGCCGACAGTGGGTGTTGGTCTTGCTGTTTTGCTCAGTACCCGATTTAACATCTTAGACATTTCTTTGGCAGAGTACCCGGCACTTATATCTCTTTTTTCAACTCCTGTTGCTGTATCCAGTGCGGTTATGGTGGGCGAAATAGGCGGTGACGAACAGCTTGCAGGGCAGCTTGTTGTGTGGACGAGTACATTTTCTATGCTCAGTATGTTTGTAGTAATATTCATAATGAAAAGCTTAGCTTTAATTTGATTTTATCTATGGTGTGTTATAATGTAGGTAAAATTAGTATATAATTAGGAGAATTTAATATGGAAATTAAAAACGACAAGAAATTTTGTCCTTTATGTGCGGCAAAGCAAATAATCAGCAAGGTTCAATTAAATCAAAGCTCAACCAAAAGCTACGATAACGGTGCGGCACTCACTCCGCCTATGGGTTGGTCAAGCTGGAACCTTTTTCGCCACAGAATAAATGAAGAACTGATAAAAGAAATAATAGACGCTATGGCTAACAGTGGACTTAAGGATGCAGGCTATGAGTATGTTAATATAGACGACTGCTGGCAGGCATCTGAGAGAGATGAAAATGGTAAGCTTCAATGTGATAAGATAAACTTTCCAAGCGGAATAAAGGCTCTTGCAGAATATGCCAACGAGCGAGGAATAAAGCTCGGCATTTATTCCTCTAACGGTACATACACCTGTGAAGATTATCCGGCAAGCCTTAGAAACGAAAGAATAGACGCTGAAACTATTGCATCTTGGGGAGTAGAATATTTTAAATACGACTTTTGTCATAATGTACCCATACCATCAATTGCGCCGAGAATTATTGCTGTTTCTTTCGCAAAAGATAACGGTGAGCTTATTGCGAGCTTTAAGTCAGACCAGGTTCAGCTCAAGGGCCTTGCACGCATAGTAAAAGATGAAAAAGTTGAAACCAAACAGTATATTGACGGTCTTGATGCAGGAAGCGGAAGCTTTACCGCAGAGGTTACGGCTCCCACGGCAGGAAAATATGTTCTTCACATTGATATTGCTAAGGATTCCAGAAAGGAAAAGTTTCTTATTGCAACAGTCAACGGTAAGCAGGAATATCATATTTATTGCATGAGCCGTAAAAACTGGACACCTGAGGGAAAGCTTCAAACAGAAATTGAGCTTAATGAGGGCGTGAATATTGTTGAATTTTCAAATCCGATAGGTTCGAGAATGGATTCTGCCGCAGTTCAATATAAACTTATGGGTAGAGAGCTTAAGCGTGCGTCAAAGCTTTATGCTGAACAAAACGGAACAAAGGAAAAGCCTATAGTCTACTCAATATGTGAGTGGGGGCTTAACAGACCTTGGAAGTGGGGTATGGAAGCAGGCAACCTTTGGAGAACAACTCCGGATATAAAGGCTAATTGGCTGTCTATTATGGGAATATATGAGCATACTGTCAGACTTTATAAATACTGTGCGCCGGGGGCATGGAATGACCCGGATATGCTTGAGGTTGGCAACGGCAACTTAAGCTATGAGGAGAATAAGGCTCATTTTTCTTTGTGGTGTATGATGAGTGCGCCGCTGATTTTAGGTAACGACATAAGAAAGCTTATTCTTTCAGATGGCAGTGTTGATAAGGAAAACAAGATATATAAGATTCTTACAAATAAAGCCATGATTTCAATTGATCAGGACATACTTGGCGCTCAGTGCAGAAGAGTTAAAGCAGGTCTTATCGATATTCTCGTCAAGCCTCTTAAAGACTCGAAAATAGCAATTTGTGTGCTTAATAAGTCCGGAAAGATCGATGGCACAAAAATCGACCTTAAAAAGCTTACGAATATAAGCTTCGTTAATCTGCCAAGAAAAGACGGCTATAAGGTTTTCGATGTTTGGGAGGAAAAATACAGCGAGGGTACTACTGAAATTTATGCCTCGGCTGAAAAGCACGGAGTTAAGGTTTATATTGTTGAATAAAAAATACAGCAGGTACTAAAAAAAGTATCTGCTGTAAAATTTTTCTTCTTTTTTTCATTTAGATTTCACATTGCTGTGGTAATATTTAATCAGGTCCTCTTTAGTGTTCTGCACTTTTTCGTCGATAACGGCAGAAAGAAGCTTTTTAAGCGTCAATCCAATTTCTCTGCCTTTAAGGCCTAAGGCGATTAAATCGTCACCCTTTATGGCAAGGTCCTTAAGAGAAAAGCACTGCTGACTTGCAATGACTTGCCGTGCAATGTTTTCAATTTCACTATAGGTGTTTTGTCTAAAACGAAATTCGGGTGACATTCCCATGTTGTCAGCTCTTTGAAGCTTAATAAGCTCAAAAAACAAATCTTCACCGTATTTGCCGAGCTTCTTTTTAATCACGTTTTCTTTTGGCTCTATAGGTGTATCGTGTAGCTTCACAAGCTCCATAACTCTGTTTTTGGTAAAGTTATCGCTTTTGAGCCTTGTAAGAGCTGTTTCCGCTTTGTCCGTGCTTTTTCTGGCGTGAGCGTAAAAATGACCTACTGCGTCGCTGCCTAAAGAAAAACACTCAGGCTTTCCGCAATCGTGAAATAAGGCGGCGAAACGAAGGTGGGGCAGTGGTTCAATGTTTTCAACTACTGTGGCAGTGTGCTTTAGCACGTCATATATGTGGTGAAAGTTTTTCTGATCGAAGTCTTTCATGCCGGAAAGCTCAGGAAGAACTTCTTCAAATATTTCAGTGAAATCTAAAAGCACATTTTTTATGTTTTTTCCGCACAGCATTTTAGAAAGCTCAGAATAAACTCTTTCGGCGCTGACGTTTTTAAGAAGACTTCGGCAATTTGTCATTGCCTTTGCTGTCTCTTCTTCTATATCGAAACCGAGTGTAGCGGAAAAACGCAGACCTCTTAAAATGCGAAGCGAATCTTCTTCTAAACGCTTTTCAGGCTCACCTACACAGCGAAGAATTCTTCTTTCAATGTCTTGTATTCCTGAAAAAGGGTCAACTATTCCTGAATTTGGGTTATAGGCAATTGCATTAACGGTGAAATCTCGTCTTGCAAGGTCTTCTGTTATGTTTTTTGTGAAAGCTACGCTGTCCGGGTGTCTGCCGTCTGAGTATCCCTTGTCTATTCTGTAGGTTGTGACCTCAACCGGATTTTTGTCAACTAAAACAGTTAATGTGCCATGCTTCAAGCCTGTGTCAAAACAGCGAAAAGAGGAGAAGACTTCTTTCATTTCCTGCGGCAGTGCGTTTGTTGTTATGTCAATGTCGTTTATGCTTTGATTCATTAGCATATCTCTGACGCTGCCACCGACCACATAGGCTTCATGGTCTGCGCTTTCCAAAGCGTTTATGACCTTGACGGCAAATTCGGGCAGTTGAAACATTTTAGTCACCTCTTTATTTTACTGTGTCAAATTATACACTAAATATCCTTTGTTTTCAACAGATAATAGCGGAGTGTTTCTCTTGTACGGTTGAAATTATTTGCTTTTTCTGATACAATAATTTGCAAAAGTAAAGTATTATTACAAACTATCTGGGAAAAGGATTGATATATATGTCAGATTTAGGAAAATTCAGAAAGAGTTTTTTCGGCTTTAATCCAAAGGACGTTATGGAATATATAGCTTGGCTGAAAAACGATTACTATACCTATAAACAGGAAAAGGAAAAGGAAATTGCCGGGCTTTATGAAAAAATAGAAAAACTGGAAAGTCCAAAATATGATAACGAGGAAGCTACAGTTTTTGACAGTGAGCAGGCAAAGCTTTTAAAAGAAATGGAAAATGGCAATGAAGCTGCTCAAAATAAAATAGACAAGGTGGCTGAAAAGCTGGAAGGTCTCGTGGAGGAAATTGAGACACTTATAAATAAAACGGAATAAATTTAAGTGTAAGGATGAAACCATGAAAAAAACAAAAAGAACAAAAAATATATTTGCGGTTATAAGCTGTGTGATTTTATGCTCACTTTTGTGCTTTTATGCTTTTGGTGCGCAGGATGAGTTTGAAAAATCTATATCGGCTTTTCCCGAAAGCTATAAGCCTTATTTAAGAGAACTTCATGAAAAGTACCCCAATTGGGTCTTTGAACCCTTAGATACAGGGCTTGATTGGAAAACTGTTATAGACAATGAGTTCGGAGTGAAAAATCTCGTCAGTAGCAGCGCATCGAGCAGCAACCTTAAAAGCAGACTGCCCGGTCACTACAATTCCGCCACAAACACATTCGTTCAAATGGATAGCGGTTTTGTTGTGGCTAACCGCCTTGCTGTTGAGTATTTTATGGATCCGAGAAACTTCCTTTCAGAGGATGAGATTTTTCAGTTTGAACGCCTTGATTTCAGCGAAATTACCACAATAGCCGATGTTGAGAGCATACTTAAAGGCTCTTTTATGTCTGATAAAAAAATTACATACTACGACTCTGAGGGAAAGCTGATTGAGACAGAGAAAAAATACAGTGAAGTTATCCTTGAAGCGGGTAAGAAATATAACATAAACCCGTGTTATATTGCCTCTAAAATAAGAAATGAGGTCGGTGCAGACGGTAGCGGCAGTGTGTCGGGTACCAACTCGGCTTATCCGGGAATATATAATTTCTATAATATCGGTGCTACAGACGGCGCAGGTGCAATAACGAGAGGTCTTAAGTGGGCGAGTGAAGGAACCACTTACGGCAGACCTTGGAACAGCCCTGAAAAATCCATAATGGGTGGCGCACAATACCTTGCTCAATCTTATATTGCTGTAGGTCAATATAACGGCTATATTCAAAAGTTTAATGTTAACCCAAACAGCAGTAAACCTCTTTATTCTCATCAATATATGACCAATGTAACAGGTGCGCTCTCTCAGGGTTATACGGTTTATAATGCCTATGCTAAAACAGGCAGCCTTTATCAAAGTCATGTTTTTTCCATTCCTGTTTTTAAAAACATGACAACTCAAAATGGCGAGCAGGAAAATCTGTTTAATGCCGATTCGGCAGGTCAGAGTGTTAAAATTGCAACAACCTCAAATTGTAATGTCAGAACCGGACCGTCAACTAATAACGCTAAGCTGACGGATTCATCGGGAAACATTATTCAATTAACTCCGGGACAACAGGCAAATGTAGTGTCTAAGTCGTTCACCGACTCCGATTATTACATGAATGTTTTGCAATATCCTCTTTGGGTGAAGGTATCTTTCGTCAAAGACGGAAAAACCTATGAGGGCTATGTGCCTGAGGACTTTATTGCTTACACTTCCATTACCTATGTGGGTGCGGGTACATATCAGCTCGGTCTTCACAAGGGAGAGAACATTCAGTATAACATAATTTCATCTAACACTTCTATAGCCAATGTTATATCTGATAATACTGTTGAGTTCCTCAAAAGCGGTACTGTGAATCTTACAGTTTACGATTCACTCGGAAGATATGATGTGGTGAGATATTCTGTGTCAGACAGTCCTATGTCCGTTAATATGAGTGTTACACCTTACACCGAAACCCTTAAAATTACGGCAGAGTACCCGACAAGTGTGGAAAAAATCATCTACACTGTCAGCGACAGTAAAGGAAACATAGTTTTAAACACAGAAAGCGCAGCAACATCATATTCCCTAAAATCCCTAACAAGTGCTGAAAAATACACTGTCAGCGTTAAAGTCATTGACGGTAACAAGCACAGCTTTGCGGCAAACGCTGTAACTATGACAAAGCCTTATCAGGTTACAGGTGCTACTATGTACTATTCGGATAACGATGCGGTTATTTCATGGAAAGCGCTCGAAAGATGTGAAGGCTATATTATTTACGGCTATAACGAAAGCACAAAAAAATATACTAAACTTGCCAGTGTTACAGCTTCTGTGTTGAGCTATAAGGTTAAACAGGATGATTTGGTTTATGACTCTTACTGTGTTAGAGCTTACTGTAAAAACGCATCTCAATCTGTTTACGGTGCCTACAGTGATTTGCTAAAGCCTGCTTCAAGGCTGACACCACCGACAAAAATTAAGGCTTCCTCAATTAAAACTAACAGTTATAAGCTGACTTGGGATAGTGTCAAGGACGCAACAAGCTACATAGTTTACACACAAAGCGCAGGCAGTTGGAAAAAGCTTGCAACTGTCAGCACCACAAGCTATACAGTTACCTCACTTTCTCCCGGTCAAGAAAGTGCCTATGCTGTTGTGGCGGCAAAGGGAAAGGACACTTCGGCAAAATCAGAAACCTATTACGCTATAACAATGCCCGATAAAGTGTCAGGCTTTAAGTTCTCAGATGTTACCAAAAACGGATTTAAGCTTAGCTGGAACAAAGCCGGCGGTGCAAAATCCTATAAGCTTTATGTCTTTGAAGGTGATGATTATGTTCTTTGCGGTGAATACACCGGCACATCATGTAGCTTTTCAGGACTAACCCAGTTCACCGAGTATAAATATAAAATTATGCCTGTTGCCAAAGGAAACAACACATCTCTTAACGGTACCTTTAGCGACGAGCTGTCGGTGGTGACTTCGTTAGAAAAAATAAGCGGTCTTAAAGTGACTGCGGTTAAAGACACAAGCGTCACACTGACATGGCAGGAAAACGAAAAAGCAGAAAGCTACAATGTTTACACCTATGACGACAGCAAAAAGACCTACACTAAGGTTGCAACCGTTAAGACGGCTGAAGCTACGGTTTCCTCACTTAAATCGGCGAGCGAATATAAGTTCGCTGTTCAGTGCAGTGCCGTGACGGGAAACAAGACCTATAATTCGGAAAAATCTGATTTAATAAGCGTGACAACGGATTATTCAATACCTACCGGATTTACCTTAAGCGGTGTAAAGGCTGATTCATATAAGCTTTCGTGGAAAAAAATCAGCGAAGCTCAAAGCTATAATGTGTATATAAAAAGCGGCGACGATTTTGTTAAGAAAGCTAATGTGACAACTAACAGCTATTCTCCCACAAAGCTGACAGCAGGCAAGGTTGACACCTATAAAGTCAGCGCTGTTTATAAAATTGACGGAAAAACTGTAGAAAGCGAGCTTTCAGATGAAACGAAGGGTGCAACAACACCGCCAAAGGTTAAAAACTTAACTGCAACACCTTATACCAAGTCCGTGAAGCTTACATGGTCTAAGGTTACAGGCGCAACACATTATGATGTCTATATTTTAAACGATGGCGAATATGTTTTAAAATCTACAGTTTCAAACACAACCTGCAAGCTTACCGGTCTTTCTGAGGGTACCACCTACCGATTCGCTGTCAGAGCAAAAATCAAGCTTTCATCAGGTACTGCATATGGCAGTAAGGTTTCTGTCGGCAAAACCTTGAAGCCTGCAAAGGTCACTAAGATTATAGTTTCCTCAGTGACAACAACCCAGCATAAGGTTTCCTGGTCTGCTGCAAAAGGGGCGAATTACTACTATGTTTATCGCTACTCCTCATCGAAAGGCAAGTATGTTAAGGTGGCATCTACAGCCTCAAAAAGCTACACCTTTAAAGGGCTTTCCGCAGGAAAAACCTATAACTACATAGTTTACAGTGCTGTGGTTAAAGACGGCAAAGAGCTGTCACGAGGCGACAAGTCAGTGACATATAAATTTTCAACGCTGCCCTCAAAGGTGTCAGGGCTTAAAAGCACATCTGTAGCCTCGTCTAAAGTCAGTCTGTCATGGTCAAAGGTGAGTGCAAGCACAAGCTATCAGGTTTATTATTATTCTAAGGCTCTTGGAAAATATGTTCTTGCCGGCACGACAGACAAAAACACCTATACGGTAAAAGGTCTTTCATCAAAAACCAACTACAGCTTTAAGGTTCGTGCTGTCAGAACTGTAAGCGGCACAAATTATTATGGTTCTTATTCATCGGTGCTCAGCCTTAAAACCAAGTGATGACTTTAATATAAGTCAAAAAAAGCGCACAAAGAAAAAATTTTAACTAATTTTTTGTTTTGTTATTGACAAATCGAGACGATGTATATATAATGTTATTCGTTAATATGAGGTGAGTTATGTTTATTGAGCTTGAAAATCTGTTTAACGGCGGTATAACTGAGATTCCGCTTGATCTTGAATTTGATTTTTCCTCTGAGGAGATTGATGGTGTGTTTCCATTCACGACACCTGTTAAGCTTAAGGGCAAAATCGAAAATGTAGCGGAAATTGTGACAGTTAAGGCGGTCGCTGACTTCAGTATGGATGTTTTTTGCAGCAGATGTGCTGAAGAGCTTAAATTAGATATGACGGTTCCTGTTGCGCATATTCTCGTAACAGAGCTTCAAAATGATGAAACTGATGAGTATATCATAGTTGAAGACATGAAGCTGGATATTGAGAGACTCACTTTAGAAGACATTTACTTTGCTCTGCCGAGTAAGATTCTTTGCAGTGAAGATTGCAAAGGGCTTTGCTCAAAGTGCGGTGCAAACTTAAATGAAGGTCCATGCTCATGCAAAAAAGACATAGATCCTCGCTTTGAGGTTCTCTTAGGTCTTTTGGACGAATAAGTAAGTTTAACTTGAATATTATAAAAGGAGGTGCTGGAAGATGGCAGTACCAAAGAGAAGAGTATCAAAGGCAAGAAGAGACAAGAGACGTTCAAACGTATGGAAGCTTGACGCTCCCACACTTGTAAGATGCAAACAGTGCGGTGCATACACTGTACCCCATAAGGTTTGCGGCGAATGCGGCTATTACAAAGGTAAGCAGGTAATTGCAAAGGACGAAGACTAAGCCTTTGGAACGGAGAGGTGGAGAAGCGGCTCGCTTTTCTGCCTTTTTTACTTATATTTTGATATAGGAGCCTTTTTATGTCGGTTTTAATTAAAGATGTTATAAAGAGTTCACCTGCCGATAAAAAGGGCATTAAGGCAGGGGATAGCCTTGTTAAAATATCAGGGCATGAGATAACAGACTTTCTCGATTATCAGTTTTACACAAAGGAAAGCAAAATAAGCGTTGTCTTTGAGCGTGAGGGCAAAACTAAGGCTGTCTGGGTCAAAAAGGGTGAGGACGAGGATTTAGGTCTGGAGTTTGAAACCTACCTTATGGACGAGCAAAGGCATTGCAAAAACAAGTGCATTTTTTGCTTCATAGACCAAAATCCAAAGGGTCTTCGTGAATCTATTTATTTTAAGGACGATGACTCACGCTTGTCATTCCTTTTTGGCAACTATATCACTCTTACAAATCTCAGCGAGCGTGATATTGAAAAGATAATTGAAATGCACATAACGCCCGTGAATGTCAGTGTACACACAATGAATAAGCAGCTCCGTGTGCAAATGATGAAAAACAAAAACTCAGGTGAAAGCCTTGATATACTTTATCGCCTTGCACAAAACGGCATTGATATAAACGCTCAGCTTGTGCTGTGCCCCGGAATAAATGACGGTGATGAGCTGCGCTATTCCCTTGACAAATTAGGGGAGCTGTGTCCTCATTTATTAAGTGTTGCCTGTGTGCCCGTTGGTGTGACAAAATATCGTGAAGGTCTTTTTGAAATGCCGCAGTATACAAAAGAGAGAGCCTGTGAAGTCATTGACATAATAAATGAATACGGTGATAAATTTAAGACTCTTTTTGGTACAAGGCTTGTGTACGCTGCCGATGAATTTTACCTTAAAGCTCAAAGGGAAATGCCCTGTGGGGAGTATTACGAGACCTATGCACAAATTGAAAACGGTGTAGGAATGTGGACTTCCCTTAAAGAGGAGTTTTTAGATGAGCTGGATAGCTGTGATGCTGCCGACCCTGAAACCCACTTTAGTGCTGCAACGGGAGTAGCGGCATATCCTTTAATAAAAGAGCTTGCAGACAAATTCCAAAATAAGTATAATAAAAGTAAAATAGATGTTTACGAAATCAAAAATGACTTTTTCGGTCACAGCATAACCGTTGCAGGTCTTGTAACCGGCGGAGACTTAATTAAGCAGTTAAGTCATAAGCCCCTTGCCGAGACTCTCATAATCCCCGATGTTATGCTCAGAAGTGAAGGCGACCTTTTCCTTGACAATGTGAGCACTGAGGATGTGGAAAAGGCGTTAAATGTGACCTTGAGAGTTAACAGCTGCACAGGAAGCGAGCTTTTCAGCTCCTTTATGGGCGAATAATAAAAGAAGTAGGTGAAAAAATGGCAAGACCAATAGTTGCAATTGTGGGCAGACCTAATGTTGGCAAGTCCACACTTTTCAACAAGCTTATCGGTCAGCGCTTATCCATAGTCGATGACACCCCGGGTGTTACAAGAGACAGGATATACGGTGACTGTGAATGGCTGTCAAGACATTTTCTCTTAATAGATACAGGCGGTATAGAGCCTTATTCTGATGATATAATTTTAAAGC
>CAYWKY010000010.1:0-17074 GCA_964458915.1 uncultured Faecalibacterium sp. | reverse complement strand
ATAGAGGTGAGATTATGATTTATGCAGTCATTGCCGCCGGTGGAATAGGCAGTCGAATGGGCAGCGAAACACCGAAGCAGTACATTAAAATTGGTGGCAAAGAAATAATTAGGCTCACTGCCGAAAAATTTGCCAAAGTCAATAGAATTAACAAGGTTATTATCCTTTGCCCGGAGGATTGGGTTGATTTTACAAGTGATCTTTTTAACGACGAAAAAATCACTGTCCTTTGCGGTGGCACAACCCGAAATGAAACATTGATGAAAGCTATTGATTTTATCGAGGAAAGCTATGGTTTAACAGATGACACTGTGATTATAACCCACGACGCTGTCAGACCATTTGTTACAGCCGAGATAATAGAAAACAATATTGATGCCGTTTTAAAATTCGGCGCAACAGGTACAGCTATTCCTGCAACCGACACAATTTTTGAAAGTCAAAACAACAGCACAATCTCATCAGTACCCGACAGAAGCAAGCTTTATCAGGCTCAAACACCACAATGCTTCAAGGCGAAGAAATTAAGAGAGCTTTATAACAATCTCTCCCAAAAGGAAAAAGAGATATTAACCGACGCTTGCAAAATTTATACAATGAAGGGCTTAGATGTACACCTCATTAGGGGCGATGTGAGTAACATAAAAATTACCTATCCTTATGATTTAATCGTCGCTGAAGCTATTATAAAAAGCGAGAAAAACAAAAGCTGATTTTCTATCGTTCAATATAAATGCTAAAGCAAGAGCCATATTCACCTGACGCTTTATTAAAAGTATTAAGGACAATTTCAAAGAATTTTCCTTTCATCCCACTTGCGTTGGGTTTCTTTTTCAACTCACCGTCTTCAAAAAGATGCTGATTGCTAAATGAAATATAGCTTTGGTCGTTGAAATTAAAATATAGAGTTGACATGCCGCTTAAAGTAATTGTATCATACTCTTTAAGCTTGCTATGCTTTTTACATTCACCCACAATATCGGCATTTTCCAATAAGTCTATTAAATCCTTAAACAAAATACCGTCTTCTGATGAAATATAATTTCTTTGCAACAAAATGCGGTATGATAATTGTTGAGGCTGCTCGTTGGGTGTAAATAAGAGAATGTTAATATATTCGTGCTTAAATTCATCGTTCAGCTTTATCTCCGCCTTTTTAATGTCACCTTTAGAGTCGAGTTCAATTGTATAATCGGTGCAAACAACATCTTGAGAAAAATAGTAATCTACATTTTCTGTATTAAGCAGCATTTCCATAACTGCGATTCTGTTTTTAGTGTTAAATGAGCCAACATATGTGGCGGTGTTTTGTGATTTAATTATAGTTCCGATTAGCACCGATATTGAAACGATGCAAAATATTATAGCCACAGCTAAAAGTACTTTTGTCAGCTTGTTATCTTTTATGACTCTTTCGTTTTCTTTAACGGCACTGACTAAATTGTTGTCAACTTTTTCCTTTAGCTCTTCTGCCGGTACTTTTTCACCACTGAGAAGCTCATTTACTGTCACGCCTAATATGTTTGACAGCGGAATTAAAAAAGATGAATCCGGCAAACCTTTTCCTGTCTCCCAACGGGAAATAGCCTTATCGGTACAACCTAATTTTTGAGCAAGCTCTTTTTGAGTTATGTTCAATTCCTTTCTCTTTTCTTTAATGAACTCCCCTATTTTAACTATATCCATTTATATCACCTCAATAAAAATATAGCTCATAGCAATATAATAATCAACCTATGAATCGTAGAAAATGGCTTTTTTGTCATGAAATCAAAAAAATATTAAGGTGAATCTAATATTTAAAGCGGTGTAAAGCTTCCAAGCCTTACACCGCTTCAATATTTAATTAATTACATAATGCCTAAAGCAGCAAAAATTGCATCAAAAATCTTAAAGAAGAAGCTGCGAAGCTTATCAAGGAATGAAAGCTCACCACTAAATGAAGGATTGTTGTTGTTAACTTCAGTTAACTTTCCATTTTCATCCATTGAAAGCACCATATATTGAATATGAGCTGCTTCGTCCTCAAAAAGAATAGCAAAATTGCCGTCACTGAGCTGTGTAAGGCATGAATATGCGTAAAAACCGTCTGTCAAGTGATATGTTTCAGTCCAACTGATTGTGTTGTCGGCATTGAGAAGACCTGTCTTGATAACACCATCGGCACGCTCAGCAGAATTTGAAGCGAATGAGCCGAGAATAACCTTCTTGCCGTCTATCACCTTATCGGTATTAATAAAGCTCACCATACAGTTGCCATTGGCACTAAGTGATTCGTCGCAGCGGAACTTTGACCATGAAACACCATAATCGGTACTGTCGGCATATGAAACATAGTTGTAGTTATTACGAGCGAACATACGAAGTGTACCGTTACCAAGGTCAACAATTTGAGCTTCACTTGTTTTTCCAACAACATATCTGCACTCAGTTTCAGAGCCTCTGTGCCATGTTACACCATTGTCATCGGAGTAAATTGTGCTAACATTTTCGCTTTGAGATGAAATAAGACCACCTACATTATCGTAAACAGCGAAAATTATTCTTTCACCACCACCGGGTAATTTTACGCTTATTCCCCTACCGGGGCCGATACCGAGGAAGGATTCATCATTGCTTTTAACCTGAGATGAAAGCATAACAGGTGTGCTCCATGTTTCGCCGTTATCATCTGAATATCTCATCCAAAGATAAGTTGTCATATAGCAACAAAGCTCTGAATCGTTATAGAATACATTTTGCTGAACCATAGTGCCTTGTGAGCCCTTTTGTTCCATATAAAGAGCTGCACCGTTTTTATAAAGGTTATACTCTTTATCTACACTATACTGTGTTGCGGTACCGTTATTTTCATAAACTGTAGCCATACTACCGGAAAAATCGCCAACATAATAGCCGAAGCTATCAAGCTTATCTGATGTGCTACCTGTTGTCAGGCGAAGGTGACCGTTTTTATCAAAGCCTGTTCCGGTTTTAGCTGTAGGATAGCCGCCGCCTGATGGGAAAGCATCACTTACAATAAACACTCTGCCATTTGAAGACTGAGCAATAGCTGAGTCAATAAAGGAAGCGCTATCCTTACCTGTTTGACCGTCAGCATAATCGTCAAAGTGATTAATAACCTGATATTTCCAATCGGTATAGCCGTCCTTTGACTTAGCAACAGCTATGTCAATATTATGCGGTGAATCTGAGCCATGCTCATAGCGCATATCTGCAACAGCAAGCACTGAGCCATCAGAAAGTGTATAAAGAGCAGGTATACGATATTTGCCTACACCGAGTGTACCCGCATCGAAAGGCTGGTCATAGTTAGCAGCATATGCAGGAACAATAGCTACAACAGCAATTAAAACAACTGTAAGCAAAATAGAAAGAGCCTTTTTCATTATTTAGTCCTCATTTCTTTTAGCTTTCGTCAATTATTTTTTAGGCAGGAAAGCCTCAATATCATTTATTCCATCATCATAGATAATTCTTGCGGCAAACTTACCTAAGTCAATCGGATTACCTGAATGATCCTTAAGCTTAATTACCTTGCCGAGCTTCTCACAAAGAGGAACAATAGCTTTGTACTGCGGTGTATCCGGAGAATAAATCTCATTACCGCTATACATATTAAGTATAGTAGTACAAAGGAAGGGAACTATTTTATCGTTGGCAATTGACGCATCAACATATTTTCCGCAGCCAAACAACCTGCAAAGCTTCATAAAGGTCAGTGAGTTAAGAGTCTTGCCTGCATAGTGCAGCAGAGGCTTTACCTTTTCCAGCTTTTCTCTGTTACCGCTAAAGCCTTGAGCGAGCATACAGAACTTATCGAAATCGTTTTCGAGAGTGTCAAATATAAGCTCAATCATATAAGTAAAGTGCTTTTTAGCATAATCGAGTACACTCATGCCATTTGTATCAGCATCGATTTCAGTGACCTGCACAGTTTTAACATCCATGCCCTTATCGCTAAACTCAACCTTACGGTAAGCAAGAGGATAAGCGGTCAAAGCGCCGGTGTTAATCTGATAAAGAGTGTTGCCCTTGTCTGTTGTCAATGAGTTGATGTCGTGGATATGAGTGTGTCCGACAAACATATATTCAAGGCCAACATCGGCAAGGTAGGGGCCGGTGAACTCATAGCCACCGAGCATAGCCTTGTGTGAGAACAAGGGATAAATCGGTGAAGGCTCAAGAATCGGGTGATGTGTCATTGCGAAAATCTCACAGCCTGCATCATGCGCATCTTTAATTTGGTCTCTTATCCAGAAAAGCAAATCGTTATAGTAACCGCAGAAGCTATCATAGTCACCGTCGTCATTGAGAGCAAGCAATCTCACATCATCGCTGAGCTGTACGCAGTATGAATATGAGTCCTTATGCTCTGCAATAGCTTCATTGAAGCCGAAATCGGCATACTTTTGACGAAGCTCATCTCGTGTGTATTTAGGAATTTCAACCTCGCCTTCGTCGGTGTATTTACGAGCGTGCATATAAAAGTCGTGAGTTGCAAAGGTGATATAAACTTTCTTGCCCTGATTTTTCATAGCATAAAGTTTTTCAATAAGCGAATCATGGCTTTGGACCTCACCATCAAAGGTGAGGTCGCCGGAGATAAGCACTATTTCAGTTTCTTTGTCTTCACAAACCGCTTTAAATGCGGAGTCAATTATTGCACCACTTTTATCCATACACTTTTGATCGAGCATATCCTTAAGCTCATAGCTTTTGCCGTATGATCCGATAAGCTCATTGGCATAATAGTGAAGGTCTGTAAGATGATAAAATTTAAGTGGTTTCATAAGTTAATTCTCCTGTTTTCTCCTGAAATTCAAATATTAAAGGCCGGTCTTTTCTCTGATGTAATTTCTTGCAAGAACAGCATACTCATAGGGGTTAGCCTTTGCAGGATCCTGCTCTGCCTCAACTACTACCCAGCCTTCATATCCGGCTTCGTCAAGAACGTCGAAAACAGGTGTAAAGTCGAAGTCACCGTCGCCGGGAACTGTGAATGAACCGGCACGAACACTGTCAAGGAAGCTGTAGCCCTTAGCTTTAGCGTCTGCGATTACATCCTTACGAATTGACTTGAGATGAACGTGCTTTGTTCTGTGAACATATTTCTTAAGCACACCGATAACATCTTCGCCGCTGAATGAAAGATGACCTGTATCGAAAAGAAGATATACAAGATCAGGATCTGTGATTTCCATAAGCTTGTCGATTTCAGCCTCTGTTTGAACACCTGTACCCATATGGTGATGAACTGTGAAATACATACCCTTTTCCTTAGCGAGTCTGCCCATTTCGTTGAAGCCTTTTGCGATAAGCTCCCACTGCTCGTCAGTATAAACGGGTTTCTCACCGAAGATGCTTACGTCCTTACCCTGAATGCTGTTACCCTGCTCAGAAGCACCGATAACTTTTGCACCGAGAGCGTGAAGAAAATCTCTGTGCTTAATGAATGCTTCAATTGTTGCATCATAACCCTCTGAAAGAAGAAGTGAGGAGAACCATGCGTTACAGATTCTCATACCTCTAACATCAAGCTTGTGCTTAAGTGTTTCAACATCTTTGGGGTACTTGTTACCGATTTCGCTGCCTGTGAAGCCTGCAAGAGCCATTTCGCTGATGCACTGCTCAAAGGTGTTCTCTGCGCCAAGGTCGGGAAGGTCATCGTTTGTCCATGCAATAGGTGCTATCGCAAGTTGTACTTTATCTTTATTAAGCATAATTTTTTACTCCTTTAATATTAGTATAAGCGTGCCTTTTTAATGTTAGCAGCCATATCTTCATAGCATTTTTGTACTCTTTCGCTTGTGCTGACTTCAGCAACGCCTACTCTCCACCATGAATCGTAGCCGTCTGTCATTGATTTGTGAGCAACCTTAATGTCGAAGAGAGTGGGAATTGTCTGCTTCTTTGAATCCTCAAGTGCAGCATAGAGTTCTTCTTCGTTAGTAACTCTATATGCCTTACAGCCGTAGCCCTCTGCGATTTTAGCGTAATCGGTCATAATTACTTCGCCGTCGAGCATACCGGTGCTTTCGTTTCTTCTTGTGAAGCGTGTTCCGAAGGTGTCGGTACCTTGACCGTTTTGAAGATTTTCAATGCAGCCCCAACCACTGTTGTCAAAGAGCATAATGTTAACCTTCTTGTTTTCCTGAACAGCTGTGTAAAGCTCACTGTGAAGCATAAGGAATGAACCGTCACCAACCATTGAATATACTTCTCTGTCGCCTACTGCAAGCTTTGCGCCAAGTGCGCCGCAAATTTCATATCCCATACATGAGAAGCCGTATTCAACATGATATGTATTGGGAGCTTTTGACTTCCAAATTCTCTGTAAGCAACCCGGAAGTGAACCTGATGAGCCGATAACAACACTATCGGGAGCGATAACCTCGTTGATAATGCCTAATGCTCTCTTTTGTGAGAAGCCTACTTCTAATTTTTCGTTGTAGCAACGATCGATTTCAGCAATATAAGCGTCCTTAGCATCTTTTATCTCATTGCTCCACTGTGACTTATATCCGTCAAGCTTTGCTGCAATTGCCTCAACAGCAACCTTTGCATCAGCAATAACAGCTGTAGCGTCCATTTTAAGAGCATCAAATGAGCAAACATTTATGCCGAGCATTTTAACTTCAGGATTCTGGAAGCCCCATTTTGAGCAGGTAGTAAAGTCAGTAAGTCTTGTACCAACAGCGATAACAAGGTCTGCCTGCTTAGCTATAGCGTTAGCAGCAGGGCCACCTGTAACACCGCAACCGCCCATATTAAGAGCGTGGTCAAAAGCAATTTGTCCCTTACCGGCTTGTGTTTCGCCAATGGGAATATTGCACTTTTCAGCCAAAGCTAAAACAGCCTTTTCGCTATCAGAATATGTAACGCCGCCACCGACAACAATCATCGGCTTCTTTGCGTTTTTAATCATCTCAGCTGCTGCTTCGATTTCTCTGTCTGAGGGTACTCTTCTATCCATGTACCAAACTCTCTTTTGAAGGAAGTGGTCGGGATAATCAAAAGCCTCAGCCTCAACGTCCTGCGGCATTGCAATGCAAACTGCACCTGTATCAGCAGGGTCTGTCAACACACGCATAGCGTTAATGCAAGCTGTCATAAGCTGTTCAGGGCGGTTGATTCTGTCCCAATATCTGCAAACAGGCTTAAATGCATCGTTAGCTGTTGTTGCACATGAGTTATACTGCTCAATCTGTTGCAGTACCGGGTCCGGCTGTCTGCAAGCGAAGGTGTCACCGGGAAGAACAAGTAAGGGAATACGGTTAGCTGTAGCAGTACCGCAAGCGGTAACCATATTCAAAGCGCCCGGACCAATTGATGATGTGCAGGCAATAATTTTGTGTCTTTTCATTTGCTTTGCATAAGCGATAGCTGCGTGAGCCATGCCCTGCTCATTATGGCCTTGATAATAGCGAAGACCGTGTCCGCCCTGTTCGAGAGCTTGACCGATACCAACAACACAGCCATGACCGAAAATGCCAAAAATGCCGTCAACAAATTTGCTTTCAACTCCGTCATAGCTAATATACTGATTATCGAGGAATTTGACGAGTGCCTGAGCCATCGTAAGTTTCATTAAATCAAATCCTTTCATTTGCCCTGAGGCAAAATTAACTGTTAATATAAACACTCATAGGAGTATCTCATCTCTGAGATACTCCTAAAGTCAATTACATAATCTCTGAAATTTTAACAGGTCTGCCTTCCTTAACACTCTTCTTAGCAGCAAGAGCAACAAGAATTGAGTTAAGACCGTCGTTACCTGTAGTCGGTGTCGGCTTGTCATTTAAAACAGCGTCAACGAACTGAACCATTTCGTCACGGAATGACTGCATATATCTTTCAAGGAAGAAGTAGAGAGGCTTATCTGTTGTAACACCGTCAGAATTCATAATAGTAACATTTGTCGGTGTGTCGTTGGAAGCCATAGCAGCACCAAGTGAGCCAAAAACTTCAATTCTCTGGTCGTAACCATAAGCAGCGCGACGGCTATTATCGATAACACCGAGAGCACCATTTTCAAATTTAAGATTGATAATAGCTGTATCAACATCGCCGGCCTGACCGATTGCAGGGTCAACAAGGCAAGTTGCGCTAGCGTAAACCTCAGTAACATCACTGCCTGCAAGGAAACGAGCCATATCAAAATCATGGATTGTCATATCGAGGAACATACCGCCTGATACTGCAGCGTATTCAGCTGGTGGAGGCTCAGGGTCACGGGATGTAATCTTAATAAGCTCAAGGTTACCAACCTTACCGTCGTTGATAAGATTCTTAACGTGAGCGAAGTTGTGGTCGAAACGTCTGTTGAAACCAACTTGAAGCTTTACACCTGCTTGAGCTACAGCGTCGATAACTGCCTGAACTTTTTCCGGTGTAAGATCTACGGGTTTCTCACAGAATACATGCTTGCCTGCCTTAGCAGCCTCAATTGAAATGTCTGCGTGTGTGTCTGTTGATGAGCAAGCGAGAACAGCGTCGATGTCCTTATCTGCGAGCATCTCTTTATAATTATCATACACCTTTTCAATGCCGTACTTGTCAGCGAGTTCCTGTAAACCGTCTTTGAAAACGTCAGTGATACCGAGAACCTTTGCTGTGGGAACATTATAGGTGATTGACTGCATATGTACCTTGCCGATGCGTCCTGCACCGATGATACCAATGTTTAATTGCTTCATAAATATGAACCTCCATGATTTTAATGCGGGTGGACTCCCCACCCAATTATAACAATTATAGCACAAGCCTACTCAATATTCAAGAAAAATACCATTGTTCATTGTAACGAATATTAAGGAAAATTATTGTGTAATTTTTACATTATTTTTCCTCTGAGACCACCGGAATAAGATAAAATCCGAATTTAAGCTCATCAGAAAACTTAACTGTATATTCAGACAAAGTGTTCGGGCCACAGCTGTTAGTTCCTGTACCCCTATAAAAGCCGTCAATATTAAGGCAGGTCAGCTTGTCATTTTTAATATCCTCTATATGCTTAGCCTTGCGAAGAGTCTCGTTTGAATAGTTGTGAACATTGAAAGTGAAGTAATTCTTTCGGTTGTAAATCATTACTCCCCTGCCCTCATCATCTGTTAGTTCAAGCCAGCGTGTTTCTCCGTGTGTACCGTTTTCCTGAGGACGAATATAGTTGACATTCATGTTTTCCACTGTAGTGCTGTAAATACCAACGGTACTTTGAAGCTTAAAGTCGTTAAGGTTTTCCATTTCACCCAATCCGTAGTACCTAACATTTTTAAGACTTTCATCAAGATTGATGCTAAGACCGTATCTCGGTATGTCGAACTTATTTAGAGTGAATTTTCTGCGTTTGATTATACCTTTAACGCTCATAATACCACTCGGAAAGACAGTATATCTTATTTCACATTCGAGCAAAGGCTTTCCTGCAACGCAAAGAGTACCCTCACTTCTAATTTTAAATCTGTCGTCATTTTCATTAAGCTTATACGAGGACATTTTGCCGTTATAGCAAAGCTTATCGAGTCCCACTTTTTCCCAGATTTTGACTATATTTCTGTCGTTATCGAGAAAGGCTCTGAAAAGATTATGCTTAAAGCCGTTTTTATCTGCAAGCATTTCCTTTTTGCCGACACAGTAGCTCATAAGAGTACCGCTTGAAAGAGAAAATTCAGCTGTACCGCCTTGAAATTCAACAAGTAATCTGTCTTTTTTGCGAGCGAAATTTGCTCTTTTCTTCTCGATATATTCAGGCTCTTTCACAACTTCATTGAGCTTAATTTGCTCTTTAGCTATTTCATTGCCGTCCTTATTGAAATAAATAAAGTTTATGAAAACATCCTTTTCCTTGTCAGTTTCTTTATGAGGTACCTTAACCGTATCGTAACGGCAGGGTTCAATAGAAAGCGGAATGTCACCTGTTTCAGTAGCTGCGCCGTCTTCCATTAGCTCATATTTAACCCTATATTCATTCGCATTTGTGAAACGGTTTGTGTTAGTGAACCTATATGTATTTTTGCCCACAAATTCAGCTCTTATGGGTCTATAGACCTGCTTCATTTCATATGCGCCTGTATGCGGTGTTCTGTCAGGATAAAACAATCCGTCAACACAGAAGTTTCCGTCGTGCCACTCTTCGCCGTGGTCGCCACCGTAGGTGTATTTATACTTGGCATTTTCGTCATACACACTGTGGTCAGCCCATTCCCATATACAGCCGCCTGTCATTTGGTCGTACTTATAAATAATATTCCAATAATCCTCAAGAGAGCCGGGACCTACGCCCATAGCGTGACAGTATTCGCAAAGAAAATATGGCTTACCTTTATAGCGTGAACCTAACTTGTGTTCACCTATTTTTTCAATCATACTCGGATGTGAGTACATCTCGGAAATAACATCATAAGAGCCTCTGATTGTTCTTATAACACCCTCATAATGGACGGGAATATTAGTTACCCTCTTTAGCATTTCGCAGCATTTATCCTGATTTTTCCAACCACCGGATTCATTTCCCAAGCTCCACATTGTAATACTAACATGGTTTTTGTCACGCTGATACATGCTCATAACTCTGTCAGCCATAGCGTTGAGCCATTTGCTGTCGTTGCTGATAATATTAGGCTTTAAAGTAAATTTGGAATCAATGTCAAACTGTGTGCCGTGAGTTTCAATATCCGCCTCATCAATAACATAAAGTCCGTATTCATCGCAAAGGTCGAGGAAAATAGGGTCAGGAGGATAATGTGATGTTCGCACCGCATTAACATTAAACTGCTTCATGAGAAGAACATCCTTTAGCATATCTTCCTTCGTCATAACGAAGCCGTTTTTCTCGTTAGTATCGTGATGATTAACGCCCTTAAATTTAATAGGCATACCGTTAAAGGTGAAAAGCTCACCTTTGATTTCCACATGCTTAAAGCCGATTCTGCTACGAAGACACTGAATAGTTTCTTCACCCTCAAGAAGGGAAATATAAAGAGTATAAAGCTCCGGCTTTTCGGCACTCCACTGTTTAACTCTGAGCTTTCCAAAGTTAACAAAGCTATCCTTACCTGCATCAGTTATCTTCTCGGCGATTTTTTTCTCTTTATAGTAAAGCTCTGCCAAAACTTTCTTTTTGTTCGTCTGTTTGCCAAGAATTTTTATGTCGGCACTGAGCTGATATAAGCCGTCAACCTCCGATGTTTTGACAGAATAATCATAAATATACTCGGCAGGGTTCTCAGTAATATAAACATCACGAAAAATACCCTTATCTCTGAACATATCCTGACATTCCAAATATGAGCCGTTGCACCACTGAGTTACAATAGCAACAAGCTCATTTTCGCCTTCTTTAACAAACTCGCCTATGTGAAATTCCGCAGGATTGTGGCTACCCTCGCTATAGCCGACATATTCACCGTTAATATAAAGGGTTAGGCTGGAGCAAACTCCCAGGAATGTAATTATAGGATTCACAGCTTCTTTTTTCAATGTGAACTTCTTTACATAAACACCTGCCATCATTTCTTCAGGTACATTTGGAAGATTCATTTTAAACTCATATCTCGAATTGATATAAGCCGGCTTCGCATAGCCTGTTCTTTGCCAAACGCTTGGCACCTTAATCTTATCAAGAGCAAGATTTTCAGTGTCAATAATGTTTGGCATTCGGGATATTTTTTCATAAAATTTAAACTCCCACTCCCCTGACAAAACATTGACATTGTCGCTTTCGTATCGCTCATTCAGTACATTTTTTTCACAAAGCAGCTCCTTGTTGCGGTACGGGATAAAATAGCTTCTGTGAGGAAGTCTATTCTCCATAAAAACATCGAAGTTGTTAATCAGAAGCTTTTTAATTCGGTATTTCATATTTTTCTCCTGAGCTTTAATAAGGTCACTTTAACATAGTCTTTGCCGTATTCTTTCATCATTGTAACATATATTGTCAATTTTTTCAATTGTTAAACTCTCACATCCTCGGCAATAATTATATCAGCGATAAAATGCAGCTTTAAAGTGCATTGGAGGTAATGATTTTGCATTTTAACAAGGTTGAAATTTGTGGCATAGATACTTCAAAAATCAAGGTGTTAAACGAAAAAGAGAAAAACGATTTGCTTATTAAAACCAAAAATGGAGATAAAAAAGCGAGAGAAGAGCTTATAAACGGCAATTTGAGACTTGTTTTAAGCGTTGTTCAGCGATTTACTTCACGAGGTGAAAACCTTGACGATTTATTTCAAGTGGGCTGTATTGGCCTCATTAAAGCCATCGATCGCTTCGAAATAAACCGCGGCCTTAAATTTAGTACTTATGCAGTGCCAATGATCGTGGGGGAACTGCGTCGTTTCCTTCGTGACTACGCACCGGTAAGGGTGAGTCGCTCCCTGCGTGACACAGCATATCAGGCAATGAAAATTAAAGAGCGAATAATTAACGAAACTCAAAAAGAGCCTACAGTTGAAGAAATAGCAAAGGAAATGGGTGTAAAAAAGGAAAATGTTGTTATTGCTCTTGAAGCAATAGTTGAGCCAGTTTCTCTTTATGAGCCGATTTATTTTGATGCCGGTGACACAATATATGTTATGGACCAAATCGGTGACAACAACTCGGATATTAACTGGATAGATGAAATTCTTTTAAAAAAGGCTATAAACAATTTAGGAGAAAGAGAAAAGAATATTCTTTCTTTGCGTTTCATGAACGGCATGACACAAACAGAGGTAGCAAAAGAAATAGGTATATCACAAGCCCAAGTTTCACGACTTGAAAAAGGCGCACTTGACAAAATCAAGTCTCACCAAAAAACAACATTTTAATTCAAAAGCAGACCAACTACCTTGATAGCGGTCTGCTTTTTTGTACCCTGCCGAATTAGTTTGTTTCGCAATATTAAACAAAAGAGATACAGCGCAATTCTTTCGTTACTGTTATAATTTGTATCAACATAATATAAATTTGCGTCATTAAAATTAGTTGCAATTATATAGGGGTATCCATTTGCAACACTGTGGTTTAGCCTTAGAAGTTGTTTTAGCAATAAGCTTCTCTTTTTCACCTATATCATTTGAACAAGAAGCCAGCAATTTAAAATTAACAAGCTAAGCTTTATTATTTCAAATCAAATATGGCTTTTAATTTTTCGTTTTCAGGCGAAGTAATTACACCTTTCACTTCAATAAAGCCTGTTGAATTATATGGCATATAAGTGAAATTGCAGCGATGATTACCTATTATTAAACCGTTGGCTAAATGAAAAGACATATAGATGCTGTAGCTGTCCTTGATTATAATTTCCTGATTGTCTGACAAATTATCTGATATAAGAATGCGGTATATCTCCTTAATACTTTCATTTGAAGTTATTGTTTTTTCTGTGATAACTGCGTTGTTGTCACTACCATATTCCCCGTCCCAGATTTGGCAAGTAATCTTTTTTATGTCCTTATCATTTTTCACACCGTAAAGAGAAAACATTTCAGCAAAAAAATTGCTGGACATATCGTCGGTAAAGTTATCAGCCATAAAATATGAACAGTAGTCATTATTTAAAGCAATAACAACGGCTTTACAACTAAGTGGCGAATAGAAATAAACTTTTGCTCCATTAAGTGAGGTTTCATGGGAAGATACATTAAATAAATTATAATTATAGTTGTTGCTTTCAGTCAGTTCTTGCACTGTACCAATATAAGACCCAAAGTCACTTTCCTTAAGGACACTTTTAAGATTGTAGAAATCTAAATCGTCAATTTGATGATATATTACTCCCTCGATTATTAAATCAACATCTTGAATTCCGTCATCACGGTAATCATCTTTATCAGCTGATTGGTCGCTCTTTATAAAAAGCTTAACTTCCCGTTTGGCTTTTTCATCATAATAAATACTGCTGTTTTCTTTATTTTGGCTTGAAGTAGTGTTTTCGCAAGCAGACGTATTATCTTTTGTCACTATTCCCTCGTGTATATCGTCATTAAACCTAAAATTATAAAAAGCGCTAATGGAAATCATAACAACAAAGACAGCCGCAGCTAAGCCGATAAATCTTGTTTTGATTTTACTTGACTTAAGGCTTTTTATATTTGCCTTGACTATTAAATCTTCGTCAATATCATTTATAGCTTCATACAAAAAAAATTCATTCATTAAAATACCCTTCTTTCACTAAATATTCCTTTAGCTTTTTTCGAGTTCTAAAAAGCCTTGTTGCAACATTGGATTCCTTTAAATTGTAAAACATTGCAATTTCGCTGACAGAATCGTTATACCAGTACCTTCTAATAAAAATATTTCGGTTAATTTCGTCTTGAGAGCGAAGAAAGCTATTTGTAGCCTTAGTCAGCGCATTTATTGAAACATCTTCCTCTAAGGCTTCACATTTAGCGAAACATTCTTCAAGCTCAGTCAGCGACACAGTTAATCCGGCGTTTCTTTTATCAGCGAGACTGTGTTTCAATTTGTTTATTGACTTTCGTTTTATTATTTTGCAAGCATATGCACACAAATTATTTGGCCTATCAGGCGGAATTTGATTCCAAAGTGCCAAAAGTGCTGAGTTTATACACTCCTCAGAGTCTTCTTTTTGATTTAGAAGACCGGCTGCTGTTTTTGCGAACACACTTCCATACTTGCTTTTAACTTCACTAATAGCTCTTTCGTCACGGTTGAAAAAAGCTCGATTATTGATGAATCATCCATTTTCATTCTCCTTTCTTAGGCCTCTATAAATAAAGTCAACAAACAAAAGAAAACATTTCAACTTTTTTGAATTTTTCTCTTAATACTCAGCTCGTGGGCGGGAATAGATTTCTTTGTTCACATAAAGTTTAGCGCGTACAAAAAAGCTCCGAGAACAACCTCGGAGCCTTTTAATATAGCCATCTTATTTAATTTTGCAAGACACAACTGAGCTATAGCTACCATAAACATTGCTACCGCCTACAGTTGTATAAGCTCTAACCTTGAAGTAATAGGTCTTGCCCTTTGTGAGTGACTTTGAATATTTAACAACATTTGCCTTTGTTGTTGCAAGCTTTGTATACTTGCCGTTTTTGCTTGTTGCGTAGTAAACAACATAGCCTGTTTCGCCACTAACATTTGTCCATGAAAGATTTACTTTGCCACTCTTTGATGAAGCCTTAAGAGTAGCCTTGCCCGGAGTGAGCTTGAATGCCTTGTTTACACCAGCAGGTGCATGAACGAGATTGCCATTGCTATCTTCGGCATAAGCAATGATTGCAACTTTATATGTTGTGCCAATCTTAAGAGCCTTATCGTTATAATCCTTAGTCAAGGTGTAGCTTGTTCCGCTAACCTTAGCAACTAATTTACGAGTAGAGCTGTCTGATGACTTATAAACGAAAACTCTATAGCCTGTAGCGTTAGCTACCTTTGACCATGTAACCTTTAAGGTACCCTTTGTGGTTGATGAAGCGGTGATTGATGATGTCTTAGCAAGATTGATAATATTGAATGTAATCTTCTTGCTGCCACTGTAATCGCCTTTAAGAGTTACAGTTACAGTGTACTTGCCGACTGCTTTTCTTCCGCTGGGATATGTAATAGAATAATCAGTATCCTTAACAAGTGTGTTGCCGTTGCTGTCTTTAACAACTACTTTAGGTGTTATAACCTTGCCTGTGTATGCGTAAACATTTGTTGAAAAAGCGATTTGTGAAACATTATAAAGCTTCTTGGTTTCAACATTGCCGCAATCCTTACAAACGGAAATCTTTTCGCCGTTTGTTGTAAGAGTAGCCTTTTCAAACTTCTCAACTACAGCGTTATGAGGCTTTTTAGCAACTACTTCTTGAGCCTTGAATACTTCACCGCAAACCTTACAGTGGCTACCTCTTGTCTTGCCTTCTGAAACGCAAGTAGCTGCAACTTCTTCGTCAACAACCTCTAAGTGACCTGTAGCTGGAATTGTCTGAGGCTGAGTGAGAATAACGCCGCATCTTGAACATCTTTCGCCTGATGTTGTACCTGCCTTAGTGCAAGTTGCGCTAACTTCAGGAATAATCTCTGCGTCGTGACCCAGAGCAGGAATGTCACCCTTATGTGCATAGCCACACTCACAAGCATAGTTGCCTAAGCCCTTGTTTTCACAAGTCGGCTTAACTACAACAACAGGTGTGCTGTCATGCTTGTGCTTGAAAAGGATTTTTGCTTCTAAGAAGGCATCGTTGAGATAGTCGTTACCTTCACCATCAATGTCAATTTGTGCCCATTTTGCAACTGTACCTGTGAAATAAGCCTTCTCAATAGCCTCACAGCCATCAAAAGCGAGAGCCTTAATTTCAGTCACAGTATCATGGAATGAAACGCTTGCAAGCTTGCCACATTCAGCAAAAATACCCTCATTTAAAACAGTAACAGTTTCAGGTAAAGCTATCTTCACAAGTGAACCGCAATCATAAAAAGCGTAGCTGCCAATTGATGTAACATAGGGATAAATTGTAAGAGTCTCAAGAGAATCGCAGCAGCTAAACGCATAGTCACCGATTGACTTAACATTTTCGGGAAGAATAACATTGTTAAGCTTTGTGCAACCCTCAAACATACTCTGGCTGATTTTGCTGATACCACTGCCTAAATTAACTTTTTCAAGTGAAGCGCAGGAAGCGAAAGCTGAATCGCCAACTGAGTTTGTGCTGTTAGGAATAGTCAATTCTTTAAGGGAAACACAACCCTCAAAAGCTGAAGTGCCTATAGTTTTAAGGCTCTTAGGAAGTGTAAGAGAGGTTATACCTTCAGCACCGAGAAAAGCAGAATTAGAAATTGAAACAACCGCTTTGCCCTCGATGGTGTCGGGGATAACAAGAGCTCCCTCATATGATGTATCGCAAGAAACGATAACTACACCGTCGTCTCTCACTTCATATGTGAAAGGATAGTCAGCCGCATTCGCTACAGGTGAAGCGCACACAATAGCAAAAACGATAAGCGCGGGTAGAATTAATTTTTTGAGCAAATTTTTCATAATTTCACCGTCCATAATCATATGAATATTATTTTTTATATGATACCACTTTATTCCGTTTCTGTCAATATAAACAGAAACATGTTGTATCAAGTC
>CAYWKY010000009.1:0-17674 GCA_964458915.1 uncultured Faecalibacterium sp. | reverse complement strand
GCTTTTTCAAAGAGAATGAACAGAAGAAACGAAGAAATTGCCGATATGGCAGAGCGTGCAGGCGTTATGGCAATGACCTTAGCTGACGCAGAATATCCTAAGCAGGAGATTGAAAAAGGCTGGAAGAGAACAATTGCCCACACCTTCCACGATGATATTACGGGTACTTCAGTTCAGCGTGTTTATCAGCGTTCATGGAATGACTATGTGCTTTCAGCAAATCAGCTGACTAACGCTTTTGAAGGCTCATCGAAAGAGGTAATTAAAAACCTTGACACATCATGGGTTAAGGGCAACGCTGTTGTTATCAGTAACTCAATCGAACAGCCGAGAATGGCTATTGTTGATGTTCAGGTTCCTTATTACGGCTATAATTTTGTCAGAGTCTTTGACAAAAACGGCAGTGAGCTTCCGGCTCAGGTCAATTCCATCGAAGGCGACAAAATGAATATTTCTATTGCCGCTTATGTACCGGCAATGGGTTATAAAGTTGTTGATGTTCTCTATAGTGAAGTTCCTTGTAACATTAACACAGGTCTTCGCATTGAAAACAATGTCCTTGAAAACTTCAAATATGTTGTTTCAATTGATAAGAACGGTGACATCTCATCAATTATTGATAAAACTCTTAACAACACTCAAATACTCAGAAAGCCAATTCGCTTTGAAATTAATAAGTATAAAGGCACTAAGGAATATGTTGCTTGGGAGCTTACATACGACGAGCTTGACAAGTATCCTTGGGAATTTGCTGAAAAAGGAGTTAGCACAGTTGTTGAGTCCGGTCCTGTTAGAGTAACAATCAAGGTGGTGCAAACTGTAGGCAAATCAACCTTTACCTATTATGTTTCACTTTCTGCCGGCTGTCCTTGGGTTAGCGTTTATAACGAAGTTGAGTGGCGTGAATTTAGAAGAGCTCTTCATAACGGCTTCTATTTCAATGTTAAAAATGATTATTCAACCTATGATTTAGGTCTTGGTACTATAAGAAGAAACAAGGCAAACAAAAAGCTCTATGAAGTACCGGCGCAAAAATGGGTAGACTTAACAGATAAAAATATGTCATACGGTGTTTCTGTGTTTAGCGACAGTAAATACGGCTGGATGATGAAAGACGAAAGAAGTCTTCGTCTCACTGTTCTTCATTCACCTAAAAACTTCTATCGTGATGACAGCGTTCAAGGTATGCTTGAGTTTGGTCTTAACAGATACGGTTATGCTATTTATTCTCATGAAGGCGATTACACTAACGGTACTCAGCTTAAGGCTCGCTTCTTTAATCAGCCCTGTACCGCATTCACAACCGATAAACATCAAGGCTCATTGGGTAGCGAATACTCATTTGGTTCAATTAGTCATGAATCCGTTATTATTCGAGCAATTAAAAAAGCTGAAAACTCGGACGAAATCGTTATTCGTGTTAATGAGGGTGCAGATAAAACAGCTAAAGATGTAAAAATCGTTTTAGGCAGAGGCATCGCTGAGGCTCGTGAACTCAACGCTGTTGAGGATGAAATCGGTGAGGCTAAGACCGAAAACGGAAGTCTTGTCTTTGATCTTAAGCCTTATGAGGTTAAGACATTCGCTGTTAAGCTAATTGATTGTGCAGTCGGAATGAAGGCTTCACAAAGCGCAGTTGAGCTTCCTTATAATACAGATATTGTAACCTTTAACCACAACAGAGATTCAGCTAATATTCCAACTATTAATGTTAGTGTACCCGGTGAAATTTTCCCGAAACAAATAGAATGCGCCGGAGTAACATTTAAGACAGGCGATATTTGGGGTGACGGCAACAACGCACTTATTTGCGCCGGTCAACAGCTCACTGTTAGCTCAAAGAAATTTTACTTTATTGGCGCAAGCCTTTACGGTGATAAGGTTTATAATTTCAAAATTGATGGCAAGCTTTATCCCTTAAAGGTTCAGTCAATCAACGAGAGAATCGGTAAGTGGGATCTTTATGACCTTGCTGAAACAGCTAACATTAAAACCGACAAACTCGCTTGGGAGTGTACACATACCCACTCAATTAAGGGTGATGTTGCTGCACAACAGCTTTACTTCTTTATGTACGAGTTGCCTGTTGGTGAAACAGGTGTAATAACACTTCCGGAAGATAACGGTCTTATTATTCTCGCTGCAACACAGACCAAGGACGACTCAACAACAAAGCTTGAAACTGCGCTTTACGATAGAATTTCCGAGCGTCCATTTGATTACAAAATGTCTTCAAAGGAAAAGAGAAGATATAAGAAGCTTAAGAGAAAGTGGAAAAAGACTCCAAACAAATCATAAATTATTAAAAGCTATCCCTCATTAATGGGGGATAGCTTAAACAATGTGAGAAGGTATATTATGTTTAAATCAAACTGTCACACTCATACGACCTTTTGCGACGGCAAAAACTCTGCTGAAGAAATGACCCTTGCAGCAATTGATAAGGGGTTTATATCTCTTGGCTTCTCAGGTCACAGCCCAATGTATTATGAAAGTGATTGGACGATGACTGAGGAAAGCGTAAAAGAGTACATAAAAGATATAAAAAGGCTAAATGAGATTTACAAAGACAAAATCGATATTCTTTGCGGTATTGAGCTTGATAAAGATTTTGCTCATGTAGATTTAAATGAGTTTGATTATATTATAGCGAGTGTTCATCAGCTTCACGGCAAGGATAAAATATATTCTGTTGACCTTTCAGCCGAGGAACTCACAGAGTGTGTAGACACTGGTTTTGACTCATCGTGGAACAAAATGGCTGAAACTTACTTTAATAATCTCGCTGAATTTGTTATTTCAGGCGATTTTGATGTTGTCGGACACTTTGACCTCATAACTAAATTCAACTCTAAAACACCACTTTTTGACGAAGATAACGAAGAATACAAAGCTAACGCAATAAGAGCTGTTGACAAAATATTAGATAATAAACCAAATATTCTTTTCGAGGTCAATACAGGTGCAATGTACCGCAAAGGCAACGACAAGCCATATCCCGCTGAGTTTATAATGAAACATATATTCGACAGGGGAGGATACATTACAATAACCAGTGATTCACACTGCACTGACTCTCTTGATTTTGCCTTCGACAAGGCCGTCGATTATTGCCGTTCTTGCGGTTTTAGTGAGGTTTACTATCTTACAAGTTCAGGCAGAAAAAAAGTAAGTTTGTATTGACAAAAGAGTATCTTTTTGATAAAATAACTAAGCTGTCTTCTTGGGCAGCTTAATATATGGAGAGTTGTCCGAGTGGTCGAAGGTGCAGCACTCGAAATGCTGTGTGGGGAAACTCACCTAGGGTTCAAATCCCTAACTCTCCGCCATCATCGTCACAAGCTATTTTGCTTGTGATGATTTTTTTGCAAAAAAATCATTCCACGCTAAATTTCTGTTCCTCCTCTCACCAAAAAGTATGTTGAGTTTTTAGGAGCACCGTTGCCCGAAAACAAGATGTTTTGCTGGACTTTTCCTTTTTGCTATTTGCATACCAAGCCACAACATTAACCTGCTTGTCCGTTTTTCATAACTTTTATCCTCCACCTTTTAAGTCACACAAAAGTGTGGCTTTTGTCATTTTTTAGTGGTATAATAAAAGTCAAAGGTTTTACATTGAGCTTTCCGGCAACAAAGCTGATTCCTTTAGTGTCAATGTGACCCGGTAAAAATTGACAAAACAACAAAAAATAAGGCTTTCTTTAGAACACTTAGTTCCGAAGAAAGCCTTTATTAATAGTCTTTTATCCGAGTAGAACATCTGATATAAGCATAACCGAAAAGCCAACGAGAAGAGCATAAGTAGCTCCACGCTCATTGCCGTGCGAGTGAGTTTCAGGAATCATCTCATCGCTAATAACATACAGCATAGTACCACCGGCAAAAGCCAAAGCGAAGGGGAGAATAGCTGTAGAAATACTAACAGCAAAATATCCAATAAATGTGCCAATAACTTCTATCAAACCTGTAATTGCAGCACATATAAAAGTTCTTTTCGGTGAAACGCCGACCGAAAGTATAGGTGCAATAATAACCATTCCCTCAGGGATGTTTTGCAAAGCGATACCACCTGCAATTAAAAGAGCTTGTGAAGTGTCGCCTGAACCGAAGCCAACACCTGCCGCTATTCCCTCAGGCAGATTGTGAATGGCTATTGCGGTTACGAAAAGCAAAACCTTACTAAGACCCTCATTTTCTTGGCTTGTGACATCGGTACCAACAAGTCTGTGCAGATGTGGCACTAATTTATCAATAAGATTTAAGCACAAAGCTCCCGCAAATATACCTGCAACGGTTGTTAGCAGTTTAAATTTACCGCTATATTCCAATGAAGGAATTATTAAACCCAAAACAGCCGCAGAAAGCATAACACCGGCGGCAAAGGAAATAACTATATCGGAAAAGCGCCTTGAAATCTTTTTGAAGAAAAAACCAATAATTGAACCGATTAAAGTTGCGCCACCTACACCAAGGGCAGTTATTAAAACAAGCTTCATATTTACTCCTCAGAACTGCTTAGAATGGGGATTTTCCTGTGAAACTTCCTTTTTCTTTAATGCGGCATCTTTTTCACGCACATCATTTTTAATAAGACGATATATTGTTGATGCTGTCGGTACGCTTAAAAGCATTCCCATAACTCCAAACATACCACCACCAACAGTTACGGCGGCGAGTACCCATATGCTTGGAAGACCCATTGAATTGCCAACAACCTTCGGATAAATAAGGTCACCTTCAATTTGCTGCAGAAGTATAATAAATACAAGGAAAATAACAGCTTTAACAGGGGACTGCATAAGAATAAGGAAGACACCGATTGCGCCGCCTAAAAGTGCGCCGACAACAGGAATGAAAGCTGTTACAACGGTTACCGCACCAATCATAGCGGCATAGGGCAGCCTTAAAATAAACATACCGATTGTGCAAAGTACGCCCAAAATGAGCGCTTCAGTACACTGAGCAACAATAAATTTATGAAATGAATCATTGGCAACAGAAGCAACATAATTGATTTTATCCGTTATCTTATCGGGAAGATAATGTCTCATAAGAGTTTTAAGCTGCGAGTTTAATTTGTCTTTATAAAGAAGAACATAAACTGAAAAAATAATGGCAAGCACAGCAGTTGTAACACCTGAAACTACAGTGGAAACAGTGGAAATAACAACATTCATTACGCTTCCCACACCTGAGGTTACTGTAGAAATTATACTTGAAATTTTAGATTGCCAGTCGATTTTAGACAAAGTTGCGATTATATCCTCAGGTACAAAATCAAATTCACTAAGCTTCGCAACAACAAAATCAAGTGCGCCCGGAATCAAATCAATGAGCATTTTTATACATTTTGTAAGCTGCGGCACAACTAAGGCAACGATAACACCCAAAATTGTAATTAATGTGGCGAATGCCAAAGTCAAAGAAAGTCCACGTCTTGCCTTAACTATAAATTTATTATTGGATTTCGACAGTAAGTGTCTTTCAAAAAAGCTCATTAAAATATTCAGTGGAAACGCTAAAACAGCTCCAATAATTAGGGGAAGCACAGCAGCAAAAGCAGCCTTAAACACTGACGCAGCTGACGACCAGTAGTGAATGCAAAGATACAAAATGAAAACTACACCGGCAATTTTCAATAGATTTTTTAATTCTACTTTTTTCATTTTATCCTCCGAATTTTGTTTTATGAAATATCAGTCGCCACGAACTATTCTGTAGGTTTGTCTGAAATCCTGCTTACCCCAGCCTCTTTCAACGCCTTTTTCAATTGCAGCTTTTGCCGCACGCATACCGGGCATATTAAAGTTTACGCTTTCGCTCATCTTAGCGCAAATATTTATATCCTTACAAACATTTTCCAGGGAAAAGGCAGTTGACCAGTCCTCGTTTTTAAGTTTTTCACGCTGAGCTTGCATATAGAAGTTCTGCGCTCCGCCGGCAGCAACAGCGTCAGCGAAATTATCAATTGAAACACCGTATTTTTGAGCTAAAAGTAAAGTCTCATTAACTGCGTTTTGAATTTCGGCAACAAGTGTGTTGTGGCAAATTTTAGCTGTAAGACCCATACCGTTTTTACCCATGTAAATAACCTTTTGACCCATATATGAAAGTATTGGCTCAATAACCGGGAATAATTCTTCCTCACAACCGGCAAGTACACCGAGAGTACCGGCAATTGCATCAGCTTTTGAACGAACAACGGGACAATCAGCGAACTGTGCGCCGACAGCCTTAACCTTTTGGCTGACCTCAACTGAAACATCAGGGTCAATTGTACTCATATCAATACAAATTTTACCCTTAGTTAAATAGGGGAGCATCTCATTGTAACAATCTGTAACATGCTTAGATGTTGGAATCATTGTAATAATAACATCGGCATTTTGAGCGATTTCTATGTTGTCTTTACAGCCGACGGCGCCAAGGGACACCAGCTTATCGATTTGACTTTGTTTGTGGTCATTGGCATAAACAGTGTCACTGTGCTTCTTTACAATATTTTCACACATGGACTCACCCATGATACCAAGACCTATAAAACCTATTTTCATAACTAATTACTCCTTCATAGCTTGATAAATCAATTATATACTATAAAAATTTGTTGTCAAGAAATGTTGATACAATTCATTAAATGTGATAAAATTAGAATGAAAATTTATGTTTGAAGGACAGATTAAAAATCGTTATGAGTGATGTAAAAAGAAAAAGTCAATTTTCAATGGATATGTGCAGTGGCAGTATATCGAAAAAAATGATAGCTTTCGCCGTACCTCTTATGCTTTCCGGACTTTTACAGCTCCTTTTTAATGCGGCGGATATTATTGTTGTCGGTAAGTTTGCCGGCGATGCTTCACTCGCTGCTGTTGGCGCAACCTCAACTCTGATTAATTTAATGACTAACCTTTTTATCGGTGTGAGCGTTGGTGCCAATGTGCTTTGTGCCAACTATTTTGCGGCTAACAAGGATAATGAGCTTAGTAAAACAGTACACACAGCGATGACCGTCAGTGTTTTAAGCGGTTTGTTTTTAACTGTTTTAGGTATCGTCTTAGCTCCTACTGTATTAAAGATGATGCAGACACCTGATGATGTTCTCAACCTTGCCGTTATTTATCTTCGCACTTATTTTTGTGGCATGACAGCGGTGATGGTTTATAATTTCGGCAGTGCTATACTCAGAGCAATAGGCGACACTCAGCGTGCTTTGTATTTCCTTTTTGCGGCAGGCATAGTTAATATTGTTTTAAATCTTATTTTCGTTATTGTTTTTCATTGGGGAGTTTTCGGCGTTGGTCTTGCCACTGTAATTTCTCAGGTTATATCAGCAAGTCTTGTTTTCATATGCCTTTTAAAAGAAAAAAGCGCTATTAAAGTCGATGTCAAAAAAATGGGCATTGACTGGCATAAGCTTCTCAGAATACTTCAAATCGGTCTTCCTGCCGGTGTACAAAGTATGCTTTTTTCTCTTGCTAATGTTGTTATTCAGTCATCTGTTAACACCTTTGGAACAACGGTTATTGCCGGAAATTCGGCTTCATCAAGTGTTGAGGGCTTCGCTTTCACATCAATGAACGCTTTTCATCAAGCAGCTGTATCCTTCACAAGCCAAAACGCCGGCGCAAGAAAGCTTGAGAGAATAAACAAAATACTTTATACTGCTCTGGCTTATGTTTTTGTTGTAGGTGTCTTTTTTGGGGTAATATACATTATTTTTGACCGACAGCTTATTTCTCTTTATACAGATAGTGAGGCTGTTGTTGATGCCGGTGTCAGACGTCTTGTCATAATAGCCTGCTCATATATGCTTTGCGGTATGATGGATGTTGTAGTAGGCTCACTTCGAGGCCTTGGCTATTCCTTTATGCCAATGTTAGTGTCGCTAATAGGTATTTGTGCTTTGAGACTTGTTTGGATTGCAACAGTATTTAAGATTCCGGAATACCACACTATTGAGACAATTTACTACACTTACCCTATAAGCTGGATAATTACTTTATCGGCTCATTTAATTTGCTATGTGTTCGTTAAGAAAAAAATTAACCGAAAATGGACAGTTGAAAGCATTAGTTAACGAAATTTTCACACTGTTTCCATAAACACACAAATAAAATATGTTGCATTGTGAATGAAAATATGCTATAATACATCAGTGAATAGTTGATATAAACTATTTAAGGGCTATAATTTTAATATAGCTCTTTTTTTGAGTTATAAAGTTTTAATCCACATTAATCTATTGATTGAATATATTTGTAAAGGACTGTTGACTTATGATAAATAAACTTTACGATGAAAAAATAACCGAATGGATTTCTCATAACAAAGACAGAATTATCTCATATTGGTGCGATTTGATTAAAATTCCGTCAATTAAATCACAAGCGGCAGAGAATGCACTTTTCGGTGAAAACTGCGCTAAGGCTCTCTCTTTGGCTAAGGAAATTTTCACTAAAGAGGGCTTTGAGGGTGAGCTTTATTCAGATGGCGGTTATGCTTTAACACGCTTTGGAAGTGGTGACAAAAAAATAGGTCTGTTCTCACACAGCGATGTTGTTCCTGTCGGTGGTGATTGGCTTTACACCGAGCCATTTAATCCAATAATAAAAGAGGGATCTCTTATCGGCAGGGGAGCAGAGGATAACAAATCAGGCATTATTGCTGCTCTTTGCTTATATGAAATCTTAAGAGATTGCAATATTCCCTTAAAGTCACGCATTGAAACCTTTATAGGTTCAGATGAAGAGTGTGACATGAATGACCTTAAGGCATATCTTAATAGCCAGATTCAGCCTGATGTCTCTCTTGTACCTGATGCTGATTTTCCTTGCAGCGTAGGCGAAAAAGGTATATATCATTTTTGGTGTGAAAGTAAAGATAGCTTTAACGACATAATAGATTTTAAAGGTGGCGAAGCCTTTAATATTGTGCTGGACAAAGCTGTTGTAACAATCAAACTGACACAGGAGCTTTTAAACGAGCTTACTGCTCTTACTCAAAACAAAGATGAATTTTCACTTTCGACAAGCGGTGAGACTATTATCTTAACTGCGAAGGGAATTGCAAAGCATGCGAGTATCCCCGACGGCTCAATCAATGCCGCTTATATCGCAGCGAAGCTTCTTTCCAAATGTAAAAGCCTTTGTGAAAGCGACAGAATGATTTTAAATAATGCAACGGATATTCTTTCTGATAGCTACGGTAAAGGAATTGGTGTTGTTCACGAGGATATTAATTTTGGCAAGCTCACAAGTGTTAACGGCATAGTAAAACTTGTTGACGGTAAGCTCAATCTCAGCTTTGACTGTAGATATGGCGACACTCTTTGTGCTGATTATCTTGAAACAGAGAGCGAAAAGGTGCTTTGTGAAAAAGGTTTTATTGTAACTTATAAAAACAACAGCGCCGGCTTCTCAATTGATAAAGACAGCAAAATTCCCGGTGTACTCGAAGACATTTATGCTGAAGTATCAGGTGAAAGACTCGACAGGGTACTCATGTCCGGTGGCACATATGCGAGAAAAATCAACAACGCTTTCTCCATTGGTACCTTTGTCATAAAGAAGGACCGTGCGACTCCTGTTTTGTCCATGCCTGACGGACACGGAGGCCCACATCAATGCGATGAAAAGATTGACCTTGAAGGCTTTTTTGAAGCTGTCAGAATCCTTACACATTATGTCATAGCACTTGACAAAATAATAAACGAGTAAAAAAGATAGGTGGTATTAAATTGAATTCTAAAACACTGTTTTATGTTTTAAAACGAATCGGTCTTGCGCTGCTTTCAGTTTGGATCGTAATAACCGTAACATTCTTTGTCATGAGAGCCGTTCCCGGTGGTCCCTTTGTCGGTGAAAAAGCAACTACACCGGCTGCACAAGCTGCACTTGAGGCAAAATACGGTCTTGACAAGCCTTTGATGACACAGTATTTCACATATCTTAAGGATATAGTGACTAAATTTGATTTTGGTCCATCGCTGAAGCAGCGTGGCAGAAATGTTATTGATATAATAGCTGACGGTCTTAAGGTTTCAGCTAAGCTTGGTGTAACAGCGGCACTTATAGCCCTTGTTGTAGGTGTTGTTCTCGGCTCGATTGCAGCTTTGAGACGTAACAAGCTAATAGATAAAGTCATAATGGTTGTCACGACAGCCTTTGTTTCAATGCCATCGTTTATTATGGGTACCTTTTTACTGCTGTTGTTTACGGTTACATGGCGCATTTTCCCTGCCAACGGCTCTACAGCAGAGGGTCTTGTTTTGCCGGTAATAACACTGTCACTTTATCCAATGGCATATATTACAAGACTTACACGTTCTTCAATGCTTGACGTTTTAGGTCAGGACTACATTCGTACAGCGAAAGCAAAAGGTGTCTCACCGAAAAATGTAATTTTCAAGCACGCACTTAAAAACTCACTTATACCCGTTATCACATATTTTGGTCCAATGCTTGCTTATATAGTAACCGGTTCACTGGTAGTTGAGCAGATTTTTGCCGTTTCGGGTATCGGACGCTCTTTCGTCAACAGTATCATTAACCGTGACTACACACTTATTATGGGTACAACTATAGTTCTCGCAGCACTTATAGTTATTATGAACCTTATAACAGATATTCTCTATAAGGTTATTGACCCAAGAATCACTTTAGAATAAGGAGGAAATAAAATGAAAACAAATAAAAAAACTTTTAGCCTCCATGTTAATGTTGATTCATTCATGCCTGCGTCTGAAAAAGACAAGGAATATCTTGTTCAGATGAGACCCTCAACAACCTTCTTTAAAGACGGTGTTAAAAGACTTCTCAAAAACAAAGTTGCAACTGTATCTCTTATTATAGTTGTACTCATTACACTTTCATCAATATTTATTCCAATGTTTTGGCCTTACTCATATGAGGCACAGCTCGGCGTTGCTCCGGGTAAACCTGTTGATGCTTCATATGCCAACCTTTCTCCATTCGAGTACGGCGCAACAGAGCATGATAAAATCGCTCAAGGCGAAAAGGTCTTCCCTCATATTTTCGGTACCGATTCATCGGGTCGTGACTATTTCATTCGTGTTATATACGGAACAAGAATTTCCCTTGCAGTCGGATTTTTTGCAAGTATTATTGTTCTTATAATCGGTTTAACAATCGGTGCGATTGCAGGATATTTTGGCGGTAAAATTGACCTTATCATAATGAGAATAGTTGATATTATTTACTCATTACCCGATATGCTTATGGTTATACTCTTAGCGTCAGTTCTCAACTCAGCTCTTGAGCCTGTTATTCAAGGCACAGCTCTCGAAAATGTGGGCACTAATATTATCAGCTTGTTCCTCGTTTTCGCTATTCTCTATTGGGTATCTATGTCCCGTCTTATAAGAGGTCAAATTCTTTCTCTTCGTGAGCAGGAATATGTACTTGCCGCTAAGGCTACAGGCGCAAAGGGTAGTTGGATTATAAGAAAACATCTTATTCCTAACTGTATCAGTGTTGTTATCATCTCAACAGCGCTTCAAATTCCCAACGCAATTTTCACAGAGAGCTATCTGTCATTCTTAGGTCTCGGTGTTAATGCACCCATGCCCTCATTAGGCTCTCTCGCAAGTGAAGCACTCAACGGTATAAGCTCTTATCCCTACAGACTTATTATCCCTGCAATAGTTATTTCACTTATAGTTTTATCTCTTAACCTTTTGGGTGACGGTCTTCGTGATGCCTTCGACCCGAAGCTTAATAACTAAAGAAAGGAGAGTATATTATGTCATTATTAGAAGTAAAAGACCTTCATACCTCTTTCTTTACAGATGCGGGTGAGGTTAAGGCGGTCAACGGTGTCAGCTTTTCCCTTGAAAGAGGAAAGGTTCTCGGCATAGTTGGCGAATCAGGCTCAGGTAAATCAGTTACAGCCTACTCCATTATGCAAATTTTAGCCCCCACCGGAAAAATTGTCAGTGGCTCAATTAAGCTTAATTCAAAAGAATTAGTCGGCTGCGACGAAAAAGACATGAAGGACGTCAGAGGTAATAAGGTATCTATAATTTTCCAAGACCCAATGACATCTCTTAATCCCACATACACTATCGGCAATCAGCTTGTTGAAGCTATTCTTCTTCACACTGACCGTGATAAAAAGCAGGCTCACGATAGAGCTATTGAAATGCTTAAGCTCGTTAATGTTAACGAGCCTGAAAAAAGAATGAAGCAGTACCCCTTTGAGCTTTCAGGTGGTATGCGTCAGCGTGTTATGATTGCAATGGCACTGGCTTGTGAACCCGATATTCTTATTGCAGACGAGCCGACAACAGCACTCGATGTTACTATTCAAGCTCAGATTCTTGAGCTTATGAAATCTCTTCAGCAAGAGCTTGGCATGGCAATTATTATGATTACTCATGATTTAGGTGTTGTGGCTCAAATGTGCGACGAGGTCATTGTTATGTATGCAGGCTCAATTTGCGAGCAGGGTACCGCCGATGAGATTTTCTATAATCCACAGCACGAGTACACAAAAGGACTTCTTCGCTCAATTCCGTCTGCAACCTCAGCCGGAACAAAGCTTAAGCCTATTACAGGTACTCCAATTGACCTGCTCAATATGCCTAAGGGTTGCGCTTTTGCGCCAAGATGTGACGCAGCAATGAAAATTTGTATCACAGATAAACCTGAAAGAGTAGATATAAACGAAAACCACGCATCATCATGCTGGATGTGCATTAAAAATATGATTGACAGCGGTGAAATATCAACGCAAACGAAAGGCGGTGACGCCAAATGAGTGAAAACAAAAACACTTTGATTGAAGTTAAAGGCTTAAAAAAGTATTTTGATATAAATGTCGGAATGTTTAAAACTAAGCCTCTTAAAGCTGTAGATGATGTATCCTTTGCTATTAAAAAAGGTGAAACCCTCGGTCTTGTTGGCGAATCAGGCTGCGGCAAAACAACTGTCGGCAGAACAATTCTCAACCTTTACAAGCCTACAGCCGGCGAAATATCTTATGACGGAAAGCTCATAAAAACAAAAGCCGATATAAAGCAATTCAGAAAGAAAGCTACTATGGTTTTTCAGGATCCCTATTCATCGCTGAACCCTCGTATGACTGTTTCTGATATTATCGGTGAGCCTCTTGATGTTCACAAGCTCTATAAGAATAAAAAAGAGCGTGAAGAAAAAATCCTTGAGCTTATGGGTCATGTTGGTCTTAACTCTGAACACGCTTCAAGATATGCCCATGAATTTTCCGGCGGTCAAAGACAGAGAATCGGTATTGCAAGAAGCCTTGCTGTAAATCCTGATTTCATCGTGTGTGATGAACCTGTTTCAGCTCTTGACGTTTCTATTCAGGCTCAGGTTATCAATATGTTCGGTGACCTTCAGGAAAAATTAGGTCTTACCTATCTCTTTATCGCTCATGACCTTCTTGTTGTTCGCCATATAAGTGACAGAATCGGTGTTATGTACCTTGGCAGACTCGTTGAGCTTGCACCGGCAGGGGAGATATATGACAGACCTTTGCACCCATATTCAAAGTCTCTTCTCTCAGCTGTGCCGATACCTGACCCGAAAATCGCAAGAGCAAACAAGAGAATTGTTCTCAGCGGTGACATACCAAGCCCCTTAAACGCTCCGTCAGGCTGTCCCTTCAGAACTCGCTGTCCTTATGCCGACAGCAAATGTGCTGAGTCAATGCCTGAATTTAAAGAGATTGAAAAAGGACATTTTGTCGCCTGCCATAAAGTGCAGGATATTAACTGAATTTTAAATGCAAAGCATTTGAAATAAAATAATTTAATTAGAAAGGAAAGTTGGAAATGAAAAAGATTCTTGCTTTACTCCTGGCTGTTGTAATGTTATTTACATTAGCCGCTTGCGGTGGAAACGGCACAAAGAACACCAATTCACTTGCAGTTTCACTCGCATCAGAACCAGAGACAATTGACCCCGCACTCAACACTACAGTTGACGGTGCAACAATGATCGCTCACCTTTTTTCAGGTCTTGCAAAGTGGGTTAAGGACGAAGACGGCAAGCTAGCAATTGTAGCTGACGCTGCTGAAGAACTCACAGAGGGTGTTGTTAACGAAGACGGCACTGTAACCTACACCTACACACTTAAAGACGGTCTCACATGGTCAAATGGCGAAAAAGTTACAGCTGATGATTTCGTATTCTCATGGAACCGTGCTGCATCACCTGCTCTTGCCGGCGACTACAACTATATGTTTGATGTAATTGTTGGTTACGACGAGATGTGGGCAAGCAAAGAAACAGATGAAAAGGATAAGGATGGCAACCCTGTTATAGAATATCTTTATCCCAATGCTAAGCTTGCTGTTGAAGCTAAAGACGAGAAAACAATTGTTGTTACTCTTAAAAATTCCGTTAATTACTGGAATGAGCTTCTTGCATTCCCCACATACTATCCCGTATATGAGGATGCTGTCGCTGACGAAGGTTGGGCAACAAGCCCCGAAACCTATGTTTCAAACGGCGCTTACACACTTTCATCATGGGATCACAACAGCGTTATCACTTTAACAAAGAACGAAAGCTTCTTTGACGCTGACAGTGTAACAATGCCTGAAATTAAGTTCTATCTTTCAGACGATGCAAACAACATGCTCACAAACTTCAAGAACGGCGACTGGCTCCTTATCGATACTGTTCCGACAAATGAAATCGAAACACTCAAAAAGGACTATGCCGACGAATACAAAGTTGAAGGTCAGCTTGGCACATATTACATCTGCTGGAATATTAACGAAGACATTCTTCCCGAAAGCAGCAAGCTTGAAGGTGCAGCAGCAGAAAAAGCTAAGGCTGAAATCAGAAACGCTGTAAGCCTTCTTCTCGACCGTAACTATATCGTTGAAAAGGTTTCTCAGGGTGGCGAAGTACCTGCATCATCATTTGTAGCTATGGGTCTTACAAATCCCGATGGTTCACAGTTCTATGAGACAGCAGGTAGCAACGATAGCTTTAACGGTTATTACAATGTTGCTGACGATGCAGACGTTTTTGCTGCAAACTACGATGAAGCTTTAAAGGTTCTCAAAAAGTACTACAACTTTGATGAAGAAGCCGGCGAGTTCACAGATTTCCCGAAGGTTACTTACATCTACAACACAGATGACAACCACCAGGCAATCGCTGAATATGTTCAGGGTGCTCTCGACCTAATCGGCATCAATGTTAGCCTTACAAACCAAGAGTGGAACACATTTATCAACACTCGTAAGGAAGGCGACTACACAGTAGCTCGTAACGGCTGGCTTGCAGACTACAACGATCCCATTTCATTCCTTGATATGTGGACCACAGTTTCAGGCAACAACGATGTTCAGTTCGGTAAGGGCGCACATCAGCAGCTTAAGATGTATGACCTTGACCTCACAGCTTATGGCATTGACGTAAAGGTTGAAAACGGCACTTGGGCTGAGACATATGATGTTCTCGTTGGCGAAATCAAAGCTTGCAGCGACACTGAAACTCGCTATGAGCTTATGCACTTAGCTGAGGATATTCTCATGTCAACAGGTTGTCTTACACCTATTTACTACTACACAGACATTTATATGCTCAACAGCAGCGTTCAGGGCTTCTACTCTAACCCTCTCGGTTACAAGTACTTCATGAACTGCACAATCGCTGAATAAGCAAAATTTTAGGCTGATGCTCTCAAATCGAGGACATCAGCCTTGGTTTATATTATGTTCTCATTTTTTAGCTTGTCACTGTGCTTGTTTAGTACTGCGACGAGCTTTTCTCTTTTCTCCGGCGACATACCGCATAAAGGCCCTCTAAGATAACCTGTGTCTAAGCCGAGATATTTCATAGCTTCTTTCACCGGTATAGGATTGACATCGCTGAAAAGAGCTTCAATTAGATCAAAAACATCCTCTTGCATTTTATTAGCTTGCTCAAATTGGTGTAAAATTGCCTTTGTTGTCATTTCATGAGTAAACTTAGGTAAAATATTTGAAAGCACCGAAATGACACCTTTACAGCCAAGATAAGCGGAAGCACTTATCAAGTCATCATTACCAATATAAAAAGCGAGCCTATCTGAACAAAGGCTCAGTGATTTAATAAGCTTTGATATGTTCGGGTCAGCTTCCTTAACACCGATAATGTTATCGTGTCGTGAAAGTACCTCATAAGTTTCAGGCAGAATATTCATTCCTGTTCTTGATGGTACATTGTAAATCAAAATCGGTTTAGTCAATCTGTCGGCAAGAAAGGTGTAATGCTTAATTATACCTTCTTGCGATGTTTTATTATAATATGGTGTAACCATAAGATGTGCATCTATACCGCATTTTTCCGCTTTCTTGGCTAAATCAAGAGAAAAAAAGGTGCTATTACTGCCTGTACCGCCAAGAAGAGGAACACGTCCTTGAATCTTCTCTTTAGCGAAGGAGAACAGCTTCAATCGCTCATCAACACTCAGTGTTGAGCCTTCACCTGTCGTCCCACAAACAATAATAGCATCTGTACCGTTTGCAATTTGAAATTCTATTAGCTTTGAAAATCCCTCAAAATCGATTTGACCTTCCTTATCAAAAGGTGTTATCAATGCAACACCGCTACCGGTGAAGAGGGGATCCATCTAAAGCCTCCTTAGTCCATATAACCCTCAGCTGCAAGAAGCTCTGCAAGAAGAACTGCACCGCCTGCTGCACCTCTGAGTGTGTTGTGTGAAAGACATACAAATTTGTAGTCATACTGTGTATCTTCACGGAGTCTGCCTATTGAAACAGCCATACCGTTTTCAAGGGTACGGTTAAGCTTAGTCTGAGGCATGTTATCTTCTGTGAAGTAGTGAAGGAACTGCTTGGGAGCTGAGGGAAGATTTAACTCCTGAGCTCTGCCTGAATAGTTTTCCCAAACCTTAATAATCTCTTCCTTTGAAGGCTTAACGCCATCCTTAAAGCGCATAAACACAGCACCCATGTGACCGTCAGATACAGGAACTCTAATGCACTGAGCAGTGAAAGCAGGGGAGGTAGCGTTCTTAATTACGCCATTTTCAACAGTACCCCAAAGCTTCAAAGGCTCCTGTTCACTCTTTTCTTCCTCGCCGCCGATGAAGGGGATAACATTATCTACCATTTCGGGCCAGCTCTCAAATGTTTTACCTGCACCGGAGATTGCCTGATATGTGCAAACAAGAACTTCCTTAATGCCAAATTCCTTATCGAGAGGATAGATAGCAGGTACATAGCTCTGAAGTGAGCAGTTTGACTTAACTGCAATAAAGCCTCTCTTTGTGCCAAGACGCTTCTTCTGATCTTCAATAACCTTAATGTGGTCAGCGTTGATTTCAGGCACAACCATGGGAACGTCAGGAGTACCTCTGTGGGCGCTGTTATTTGACACAACTGGGCACTCAGCTTTAGCATAAGCTTCTTCAAGAGCCTTAATTTCATCCTTTTTCATGTCAACTGCACAGAAAACAAAATCTACAGCTGATGCGATTTCGTTAATGTCTGCAGTTGCGTCCTTAATAATAAGGTCAGCAAGCTTTTCGGGCATTGCTTCAGCGATTCTCCATCTGTTGCCTACAGCTTCCTTATATGTTTTACCGGCTGAACGGCCACTCGCTGCGAGTACCGTAACATCAAACCAGGGGTGATCAGCGAGAATAGTCGCAAATCTCTGACCTACCATAC
>CAYWKY010000008.1:0-17852 GCA_964458915.1 uncultured Faecalibacterium sp. | reverse complement strand
GAATAACTTTATGACAGACTCAACAGTCAGACTTCAAAAATTTCTTGCCGAAAGCGGAGTAGCTTCAAGACGAAAAAGCGAGCAGCTTATCGCTGACGGTAAGGTCAGAGTCAATGGCAAAACAGCCGAAATCGGTGATAAGATAAACCCGAAGAAAGATACTGTCACCGTCAACGGTAAAAAGATTCTTAAAAGAAAAGATTTCACATATATCTTGCTTCATAAGCCAAGAGGCTTCATCACAACAATGAGCGATGAAATGGACAGAAAGTGTGTCGCTGAGCTTATTAAGGATGCACCGGTCAGAGTGTACCCTGTAGGTCGCCTCGACAGAGATAGTGAGGGTATGCTGCTTTTCACAAATGACGGTGAGTTTGCCAACGCAATGACTCATCCCACAAAGCATGTTCCTAAAACCTATAGAGTTACTGTAAGACCTTCTATTTCAGAAGAACAAATTACGAGCCTTACAACCGGTATTATTATCGACGATAGAAAAACTGCCCCGGCTCAGGTTAGAGTTATAACCAAAGAAGAGGGTAGAGTGGTGCTTGAAATTATACTCTACGAGGGCAGAAACAGACAGATTAGAAAAATGTGCGAAGCTGTCGGTCTTGAGGTTGCAAGACTTAAAAGAACGGCTATTGGTTCAATTAAACTCGGTATGCTAAAGCAAGGCGCTTGGCGTGAGCTGAACGAGGATGAAGTTAGAAAGCTTATGATTGCAGCCGATATGGACAGAAAGAAGAAATAAAATGATCTTTTTCAAAAATACTCCCTGCGATGATGGCAGTGTTCTCTTTCAAGCGATTGAAGACGAAAGGTGTTTGGGACAATGTCGCCTAATTCTTCATGAAAACACTGCGGATGTCACTGAAGTTTCATATTGCGAGAGTGCGCCCTATGTTGTTGAAGGTCTTTTAAGAAGTGCCTACAATTATGCCGGACTTAAAAATTACTATATTGGTAAATGTTCTGCTAAAAATATCAATTGCTTTCTTGATAAAATGAATTTTCAAAAGCTCAATGATGAATATGTCAACGATATACCAACAATTTTAATGGGTTCGTGTTGCAAATAAGGCGCATAATAATTGACAAAATAGGCAAAACAATATATAATTAATAGGATATAAACCAAGGATTTCTCAAACGGAGGAGTAGTTATGATTAAAAGCATGACAGGCTTTGGCAGAGCCCAAGAAATTATTGACGGAATGAGCATTTCCGTTGAGATTAAAAGTGTTAACCACAGATATTTTGATTTTTCCTCAAGAGTACCGAGAACCTACGGTTTTCTTGAAGAAAAGCTTAAAACATATATTCAATCTAAGGTTTCAAGAGGTAAAATCGAGTGCTATGTGAGCATTGAAGCTCTCGAAATTGACGATTGTATTGTTTCCGTCAATCATTCACTGACAGCCGGATATATTGCCGCTTTAAAAGAAATCGGTGAAAGATATAATCTGGAAGACGATATAACAGTTAGCAGTGTCGCAAAATATCATGATATTTTCTCCGTTCATAAAAGTGAAGCTGATGAGGAAAGAGTTTGGTCAGCTGTTAAATCCGTGGCCGACAAAGCTGTTAGCTCCTTCGTTTCCATGAGAGAAAAAGAAGGCGAAAAGCTTAAAGAAGATATACTTTCAAGATGTGACACTATTATTTCTCTTGTGTCCTTTATTGAGGAACGCTCACCTGAAACTGTCAAGGAGTATAACGCAAAGCTTCTTGAGAGAATGAGAACAGTTTTAGAAGATGTTCAGGTGGACGAGCAGAGAATTCTTACTGAGGCCGCTATTTACGCTGATAAAATCGCTGTTGCTGAGGAGACAGTACGACTTCGCAGCCACATTTCACAAATGCACGAATTTATGAAAAGCGAAACAGCCATAGGCAGAAAAATGGATTTTCTTGTTCAGGAGTTTAACCGTGAAGCTAACACTATCGGCTCAAAGGCTCAAGACACTGAAATTGCCAAGCGTGTTATTGATATAAAAGCTGAGATAGAAAAAATCAGAGAACAAGTTCAAAATATCGAATAAGGTGTGAAGTTATGAATCTTATTAATATAGGTTTCGGCAACATGATTAATGCACAGCGACTCGTTGCCATTGTCAGCCCCGACTCGTCACCAATTAAGCGCCTTATACAGGAATGTAAAGAGAGAGGGACTCTTATTGATGCCACCCAAGGCAGACGCACAAGAGCAGTTATTATCATGGATAGTGACCATGTAATACTAACATATTTACAGTGCGAAACAGTTGCTAATCGTTTTAACAGCGAAGCTGATATTGACGAGGAGGATTGTGGCGATGAATAAAGGCAGTCTTATTGTTGTGTCAGCACCATCAGGCTGCGGAAAAGATACAATTGTAAAAGAAGTTATATCTAAAATGAAAGATGAAATACATCTTTCCGTTTCAATGACCACAAGAGCAAAGCGTGAGGGTGAAATTGAAGGTGTAAACTACTACTATGTTTCATCGGAAGAATTTCAAGAGAAAATTGCTCATGGCGAAATTCTTGAATATACCCTATATGGCGGGAATTATTATGGTACGCCTGCTGAACCGGTAAGGCGTCAGCTTGAAAGCGGAAAAACCGTGATTCTTATTATTGAGGTCGAGGGCGGTGAAAATGTCAAAAGACTTTTCCCGGATGCTTTAAAGGTGTTTATTATTCCGCCCACGTTTAAAACACTCGAAACTCGTCTTCGTGGCAGAGGTACCGACGACGAGGAAACAATAGCTAAGCGCCTTGAAATAGCTCTTGAAGAGCTTAAAAGAGCCAATGAGTACGATTATATTATCGAAAATGATGTACTCGAAAGAGCTGTTGAAGAATTAATATGCGTTATCAGAGCCGAAAGGTTCAAAACAAAATATATGATTAATAAAGTTAGAGAGGTAATTGACAATGCTTAACCCTGATTTAAGAGATTTATTAAAGAACCACACAAGCAGATATTCCCTTGTAATTGCTGTTGCTAAAAGAGCAAGAGAGGTTGCAGAGGATCCTATACTCACAGAAAAATGCGGCACAGAAAAGCCTGTAACCTATGCTCTTGACGAGTTCCTTTCAGGCAAGCTTGAAATTCGTGAGCCGGACGAGATTAAAAATATATAATCAGATTGGAAGTGAAATGATATGGAACATAGAGTTGCATTAATTGCAATTGAAAATGTTGCATATCATTTTGATGTTTTTTACAGCTATTTAATTCCCGATGATTTATCTGAAACAGTTGCAAAAGGTTCAAGGGTGCTTGTGCCTTTTGGAAGAAGCGCAAGCGCAAAAAGGCAGGGTATTGTTTTTTCTTTTGGCGAAGAAGAAAGCGGTATAGCTTATAAAAGCATTCTGAGTGTTCTTGACGGTGATAAGCCTTTATTGACAAATGAAAATCTTGAAATTGCTTGCTTTTTAAAGGACAGAACCTTTTGCACTTATTATGAGGCTGTTAAAGTTCAACTGCCGTCAGGTATAAGCTATAAGACGCAGGTGAAATATTTTGCTGTGGCGACAGCCGATTCCTCACGCTTAAACCAGAGCGAAAAACAGGTTTATGAATATATGCTGACCTTAGATGATTTTGCCGACAAAAAGCATATATATTTTGCCTTAGGTCTCGACGAAAGCTGCGGAATTATTGACAAGCTTTTAAGTAGAAAATTATTGATCAAAAAATATGAAGCTGTCAAAAACATGAACGATGCCAGCGTTAAAACCGCTAAGCTAATTAAAACTGAGAGCGAAATTGAAAAAATTAAGCTCAGCGATAAGCAAAAAAGCGTTGTTAAGGTTTTGCTGGATGTTGGCACTGCAGTAGTTAAGGATATTTGTTATCTTGCAGGTGTTACAATTTCAGTTATTAACACTTTAGAGAAAAAAAGCATAATTGAGATTTCTGATATGCCGATATACAGAGTGCCGAAAACTATAAAATCGCCACAAAAGGCAGAGAAAATCACCTTGACAGCTGAGCAAAACAAAGCTTTTGAAAACTTATTAGAAAAATTTAACAGTGGTGGCGGTGTAAGTCTTCTTTACGGCATAACCGGAAGCGGAAAAACCTCTGTTTTTCTCGCCCTTATTGATCAGGTTATAAAGCAGGGAAGACAGGTTATTGTTATGGTACCCGAAATATCTCTCACACCGCAAATGATGTCTGTTTTTAAAGGCAGATATGGCGACGAGGTAGCAATTTTTCACAGTGCGCTTTCAGCCGGTGAAAGACGAGACGAATATAAAAGAGTTAGAGAAGGTCTCGTTAAAATCGCTGTAGGAACTCGCTCTGCTGTTTTTGCCCCCTTTGACAATTTAGGGCTTATCGTTATTGACGAGGAGCAAGAGCACACTTATAAGTCTGAGTCTTCGCCTCGGTACCACACAAAAGATGTCGCCAAATTTCGAGCATATAACCACAAAGCTTTAGTTCTTCTTTCTTCAGCGACACCAAGCGTGGAAAGCTATTCAATGGCTAAAAAAGGCAAATATTCTCTTGAAATACTTACGCAGCGTTATGCAGATGCAGTTTTGCCCGATGTTACCACCGTGGATATGAAAGCAGAGCGACAAAAAGGAAATAAATATAACCTTAGTTCAGAGCTTCTTGAAAGATTAGAAAACAACCTTGAAAACAAAAAACAATCCATTTTATTAATAAACAGGCGTGGCTATAACACCTTTGCGGCTTGCGATAGCTGTGGTAGTGTTGTTACCTGCCCGTCATGTAGTATATCCTTAACATATCACAGCGCAAATAATCGCTTAATGTGTCATTATTGCGGTTACTCAGTACCTATGACAAAAACCTGCCCTGATTGCGGCAAACAAGATGTCAGGTACGCAGGCTACGGTACACAAAGAATAGAAGATGAATTGCAATCGCTTCTGCCTCAGGCGAGAGTGCTGAGAATGGATACGGACTCTACATCTTCACGCTATTCCTTTGAGCAAAACATTATTGATTTTGGTGAGGGTAAGTATGATATTATGCTTGGCACTCAAATGGTTGCCAAAGGCTTAAATTTTGAAAATGTAACATTAGTCGGTGTTATAAATGCTGACCAACAGCTTAATAATGACGATTTTAAAAGTCAAGAGCGTACCTTTGATTTGCTAACTCAGGTTGTCGGAAGAAGTGGCCGTGGCAAAAATAAGGGTACTGCGGTTATTCAAACACTTACGCCTGAAAATAATATTATTAAATTAGCTCAGGCTCAGGACTATGACAGCTTTTATAACAATGAAATTATAATAAGAAAAGCTATGGTTTATCCGCCATACTGTGATTTATGCTCCGTCTGCTTTGTCAGCGAGGATGAAGTGAAAGCCCTTGAAGGAGCCAAACAGTTTTTCCTTGAGCTTAAAGAAAAGGTCAGCGATGAGTTCCAAGAGCAAAAAATCATTGTTCTCGGTCCAATGCCACCGAGGCTCTCAAAAATAAACAGCAAATATAGATTTAGATTAATTATAAAATGTAAAAACAGCAAACGATTTCGGTGTATGATTTCCCAACTGCTTATCTCATTTGGCAAAAATAAAAAGTTTGCCGATGTTACCGCTGTTGCTGACATTAACCCGGAAAACCTAATATAAGGAGGCAAATTATGGCCATTAGAAAAATTGTAACCTTAGGTGATGAGGTACTCAGAAAAAAGAGCAGACCCGTTGTGAAGTTTGACGAAAAGCTTTGGCAGCTTCTTGACGATATGCGTGAAACAATGGAAAAAGCAGACGGTGTTGGTCTCGCTGCGGTGCAAGTCGGTATTTTAAGACGAGCTATCGTTATAAATGTCGGTGACGGTCTTATTGAGCTTATTAACCCGGAAATCATTGAAACAAGCGGAGAGCAAGAGGGGAGCGAAGGCTGCCTTTCTCTTCCCGGTCAGTACGGCATTGTAAGAAGACCGAACTATGTTAAACTCAGAGCCCAAAACAGAAAAGGTCAGTGGAGACTTTATGAAGGTACTGAGCTTAAAGCAAGATGCTTCTGTCATGAAATTGACCATCTTGAGGGTATCGTATATAAAGATAAGGAAATCAGAGATATAACAGCCGAAGAGGTTCTTAACGAGAGAAAATAAGGGAAGGAATGATATTTTATGCGCATTGCGTTTATGGGTACTCCCGATTTTGCCGTTGACTGTTTAAAGGCACTCGCTGAATCTAAGCACGAGGTAGTCGGTGTATTTTGTCAGCCTGATAAGCCTGTAGGAAGAAAGCAGGTTCTTACTGCACCGGATGTTAAGGTTGAAGCTTTAAAGCATGGCTATACTGTTTATCAGCCTCAGTCCCTTAGAAACGGCAAAGGTTTAGAAATTTTAAAGGAAATTAATCCTGAGCTTGTTGTTGTTGTGGCTTACGGCAAAATTTTGCCTGATGACTGCCTGAACTTCCCAAAGTACGGCTGTATAAATGTCCATGCTTCAATTCTGCCAAAATACAGAGGCGCTTCGCCTATTCATTTCGCTGTGCTTAACGGCGACGAAGAAACAGGTGTCACTGTTCAGCAAATGGATAGTGGTATTGATACCGGCGACATTTTGAATATAATTAAATGTCCTATAGGTGAAAACGATACCACAGAAAGAATGTATGAGATTTTAGCTCCTCTTGGTGCAAAAGCTATGCTGGAAACAATTGATATGATTGAAAAAGGTCAGCTTTCACCTGTAAAGCAGGACGAGTCTCTTGCCAGCAAGGTAGGACTTCTTTCAAGAGACATGAGCTGTGTTGACTGGGGCAAAAGTGCAAAAGAAATACATAATAAAATTAGAGGACTTTATTCATGGCCGGGGGCTTCAACAGTTATTTCAGGAAAAACTTTAAAGCTTCATGAGTCGGTTTTATCCGACAGAAAGGGAAATAATATTGCCGGTGAGGTAATCGATAGCAATGGCAAAATTATTGTTTGTTGCGGTGACAATGACTGTATTGAGCTTAAAATTGTTCAGCTTGAAGGCAAAAAGAGAATGGTTGCACAAGCCTTTTTAAACGGTTATAAGCTCGAAAAAGGAACAGTTTTAGGCAAATAAAAGAAGGTGTTTATATGCTTTGGTATGATTATTATTATTTAATTTTAGTTGTGCCTGCAATTATTATTTCACTCATAGCTCAGGCAAATGTAAAGAAAACCTACTCTATTATGGCGAAAATTGCCAATAGAAAGCATTTAACAGGTGCTCAGGCTGCATATAATGTTTTGCAGCATTATGGCATAACTAACGTAAAGATTGAACAGACCACAGGTAAGCTTTCCGACCACTATGACCCAAGAAGTAATGTTATAAGGCTTTCACCGGAGGTTTACGCCGGTTCGTCTATCGCTTCTGTCGGCATAGCTTGTCACGAAGCCGGACACGCAGCCCAGCACGCACAAAATTACATTCCGATTAAGGTTAGAAATGCCATTTTACCCTTTGCTAATTTTGGTTCTTCATTTGGCGTACTGCTTGCGATTTTTGGCTATGCTCTCGGTTTTGGTGTTCTCGTTGATGTGGGCATTATACTTTTCGCAGCAGTTGTAGTTTTTCAGCTTGTTACTCTGCCAATTGAATTTAACGCAAGTACAAGGGCAATAAAGGTAATTGAAAATACAGGAATGCTTTATGATGAAGAAATACCAAAAGCTAAAAAGGTGCTGTTTGCGGCAGCTATGACTTATGTTGCCTCACTTCTTGTGAGCATAATGTCACTTATAAGACTGATATTAAGAACGAATAATAGAAGAAGATAACACAAGGGAAAAATATATGGCAAATTCCAGAAAAATTGCTTTTGAAGCACTGCTTAAAATCGAGAAGGACGAGGCATTTTCAAACCTGGCCCTTGATGCAGTGTTGTCTAAATCTCAACTTGACACAAGAGACAAATCTTTTGTGTCTAATTTGTTTTATGGCGTAATTGAAAGACGACTGACAATCGACTATAATTTATCGGCTTATCTTACTAAGCCAATTAAAAAGCTGAAGCCTGAGGTACTTACAATAATGCGTATGGGCGCTTATCAAGTCCTCTTTATGGATAAAGTACCCAACAGTGCAGCAGTAAACGAAAGCATAAAGCTTGCCAAAAGCAGCGGCTGCGCCTATTCTGCATCTTTGATAAATGCGGTACTGAGAAAAATTTGCTCTAACTCTTTAGTGCTGCCAAATCCGGAAAAAACAGCAGAATATATGTCAATTAAATATTCATGCCCTGAGTGGCTGACTGAAAAATGGATAAATGAATATGGCGAAGAGGACACGCGCTGTTTCCTTGAAGCGTCATTAAAAGCATCGGATATCTACATTAGAGTTAACACAGTTAAAACCGATGAAGATACACTAATTGATAAGTTGTCTAACGAGGGCGTTTATGCTGAAAAAACCTACAACAAAAATACACTTAAAATTAATCTAAAGGGTAAAGATGTAGCAAGGCTTATGTGCTTTAAAGATGGGCTTTTTCATGTTCAGGATATTGCTTGTCAGCTTTGTGCCAAAGCGGTTAATGCTCAAGAAAACGAGCTTGTCTATGATTTATGCTCAGCTCCCGGAGGCAAGGCGTACACCATATGTGAAACCATGAATAATAAGGGTAAGGTGCTTTGCTTCGACATATATGAAAACAGAGTTTCACTTATTAAAAAAGGCGCTGAAAGATTGGGCTTAACCTGCATTGAGGGTGCTGTTGGCGATGCGAGTGTCTATAATGAAAAGTTGCCTCTTGCCGATAGAGTTTTGTGCGATGTACCTTGCTCAGGTCTTGGCATAATTGGCAGAAAGCCTGAAATAAAATATAAAAGCGAATCAGAGCTTTCCGATTTGCCGGAAATACAGCTCTCAATAATTTGCAACGCAGCTAAATATGTTAAAGTTGGCGGAAGACTTGTTTATTCTACTTGTACACTTTCAAAGGCTGAAAATGAGGATGTTTGCAACAGCTTTTTATCTCATAACGCTAATTTTGTACCGATGGGTGTTTTCTCGCAGGATGACGATTGTATGAAAACCCTAATGCCACACAAAGACGAAAGTGACGGCTTTTTTATAGCTTGCTTTAAAAGAGAGGATTAAAAATGACAGATATAAAATCAATGACACTTTCACAGTTGAAAGATGAAATGTCCCAAATGGGCGAAAAAAGCTTTAAAGCAACCCAAATTTATTCGTGGTTGCATAAGCATGGGGCGGTGTCTTTTGATGAAATGACAAATATTTCAAAAGATTTTCGTGCGAAACTTGAAAAAAATTATGACATTTATACTTGTACTATTGAAAAAAAGTTAGTTTCAGTGTATGATAATACAGTTAAGTACCTTTTCAAGCTGCACGACGGTGAGCTGATTGAAAGCGTAGTTATGAAATATAAATATGGCTACACAATTTGTGTGTCGAGTCAGGTCGGTTGTAAGATGGGTTGCAAGTTCTGCGCTTCAGGTATTGCCGGTTTTGTCAGAAATCTTACTGCCTCCGAAATACTTTCTCAAGTTTATACCGCACAAAAGGATTTGGGCATAAGAATCTCACATATAGTTATGATGGGTGTAGGTGAACCCCTTGATAATTTTGATAATGTAATGCGCTTTCTTTCCCTTATAAGCGACGAAAACGGACTTAATATCTCAATGCGTAATATATCTCTTTCAACCTGCGGTGTTGTGTCCGGAATTGAAAAGCTGATGGAAAAGAAGCTACAGCTAACCTTGTCTATTTCTCTTCATGCGCCGAACGATGAAATAAGAAATAAAACTATGCCCGTTAACTCAAAATGGAATATAGACACTCTTTTAAAGGCTTGCCGTGAATATACTAAGGTTACTTCAAGGCGAATATCCTTTGAGTACGCTATGATAAGCGGTGTTAACGACACTGACGAATGTGCAAGAGAGCTTGCAAAACGACTTAAGGGAATGCTCTGTCATGTAAACTTAATTCCCGTCAACTCAGTTAAAGAAAGAGATTACAAAAAAAGTAGCGATAACAGAATTGCCGATTTTATAAAAATACTTGAAAAATACGGCATTAACGTCACTGTAAGACGAACCCTCGGCAGTGACATAAACGCCTCTTGCGGACAGTTAAGACGAGGCGAAGGATCAAAGTAAGGGAGTGATTTTATGAATATTGTCGGTGCAACAGACAAAGGCAAAATCAGAAGTGTCAACGAAGACGGATTCGATTACGGCATTTTTGAAGACGGTACTGCTTGGGCTATTGTTTGCGATGGCATGGGCGGTGTCAGAGGTGGTCATATTGCCAGCCGAATAGTTTTGGATATGGTCAGTGAAAAAATTAAAAAATGCTATAATAAGAATATGCCGACACATTGCTTTGAAAATGTTTTTTTATCGACTATTACCACAGCTAATGTTATAGTTTACGACAGAAGCTTTATAGACGAAGATTTAAAGGGCATGGGTACAACTATTGCCGCAGTTATTGTAAAGGATAAAACTGCTTGCATTGCTCACGTTGGCGACAGCCGTGTTTATAAAATTTCCGGTGACACTATAAGCCAAATAACAAAAGATCACTCTTTAGCTCAGGAAATGCTCGACAGCGGTCAATTAACTAAAGAGGAATTTGACCATTATCCGAAGAAGAATATAATAACAAGAGCCTTGGGTGTTGACGAAACAATTGATATTGATTTTGATTTCACTGACATTGACGAAGGTGATGCTTTAGTTTTATGCTCTGACGGTCTTAGCGGACTTATAAACGATAATGAAATTTTAAAAGTATATAAAGAAAATGAGTTAGATAAGGTTTGTGAAAAATACATAGAGGAAGCAAACAATAACGGTGGTCACGATAACATCACTGTTGTAGTAATGAAAGGGTAAGGTGATTGACAGTGGAAAATTATGTTGGTAAACGTCTCGACGGCAGATATGAAATAATGGAAGTTATTGGTGTCGGCGGTATGGCAGTAGTATATAAGGCTTTTGATAATATAGATCACAGAATCGTTGCTGTTAAAATTTTGAAACAGGAATATCTTACTAACGAAGATTTTAAGCGCCGATTTAGAAATGAATCAAAGGCAATTGCTGTTTTGTCCCATCCTAATATTGTTAAGGTATATGATGTCAGCTTTGGTGATGCAATTCAGTATATCGTTATGGAATATATTGAAGGTATTACTCTTAAAGAATATATAACTCAGCAGGGTGTTGTGAATCCCAGAGAAGCAATTTATTTTATTACACAGATTTTGCGTGCTCTTAAACACGCTCACGATAAAGGCATAGTACATCGTGACATTAAGCCGCAAAACATTTTGCTTATTTCTGACGGTACTATTAAGGTAACAGATTTTGGCATAGCAAGAATGAGCGAAAACGCCACAAGAACAATGACTGACGGCGCAATCGGCTCTGTACACTATATTAGCCCTGAACAGGCAAAAGGAAGCATTACGGACTCCAGAACCGACCTTTATTCAGCTGGTGTAATTCTTTACGAAATGCTTACGGGAAAGCTTCCCTTCCAGTCTGATAACGCTGTTTCAGTGGCTCTTATGCAGCTTCAAAACGACCCGATTAAGCCTCGTGAAATTAATCCTTCAATACCTGTAGGTCTTGAGGAAATTATTATTCGTGCCATGCAAAAGAATCAGGCTGACCGCTATCAATCTGCAAGCGAAATGATTTCCGACATTATGGCTTATAAAAACAATCCATCTGTTGTTTTTGGCTACACCTATGCTGACGAAAATGCTTCAATGAAAGTGTCAGCTCCCATACCTGAAATTCCCCGTGAACGTCTCTCAAGAGAGCCACAGGCAATCGAACCTATTGATGATAACGATTATGATGACAACGATTTCACTGACGACAAGAGCAAAACAAAAACAATTGCTGTTCTTTCCGGTGTACTCGCTGCACTTATAGTTTTCGCCATTGCTCTTGTTGTACTTTTTGTACCGGCTGGTGAAAAAATTGATGTACCAAATCTTGTAGGTCTCGATTTCTATAACGAGGTTATGCAAAACCCTGCTTATGTGGATTTCTCTTTTAATCCTATAATTGATGAAGACAGCGACGAGCCTGTCGGTACTATCGTAAAGCAAGAACCAAATTCCGGCAAAATTAAAAAAGGTAATAGCATCACTGTTTATATTTCCGGTTCAGTATCAAAAACTGATGTTCCCGATGTTTATGGATATGAGTCATCTTCTGCAATTAATATTCTTAAGAGCAAAGGCTTTGAAACAACTATAGTTAAAGAATATAGCAATAAGGAAATCGGTACTGTAATCAGAACCTCGCCTGCAAGAAACGAAAAGGCTGATTCAGGCTCACTTATCACAGTTTATGTTGCAACAAATGAAGAGGTTGAACCTGTTGATGTGCCGAATCTTGTCGGACTCACAATCGCTCAGGCTAAAGCAAAGCTTGAAGAGGTTGGTCTCGTTCTTGACTCCGCAGGTACAGAGTATAGGCCCAGCGCTGAAGCTGCAGGTAAAATCATCGGTCATCAGCATATTGGTGAGCAGGTAACTCCCGGCACCAGCATAGCAGTTTTTGTCAGCACCGGTAAGCTTCCTGAAGAGACAACTGAGGAAGAAACCACCAACGAGACAACCACTAAGAAGGACGAAAAAACTACTAAGCCTACAACAACTAAGCCGACCGAAACTACGACTAAGCGTCCCACAACAGATCCGATTACTACAGAACCGTCAACGAGTGAACCTATAACCTCTGAGACACCGACTTCAGAGCAGACCAGCGCTCCAATTGAGCCGTCACAGGATGTTGATGTAAGCTCAGGAGAAGACGCATAAGCCATGGTTAAGGACGGAATAATTCTTAAGGGCATTGGTGGCTTCTACTATGTAGAAACCGACGAAGGTGTTTTTGAGTGTAAGGCTAAAGGTAAGTTTCGCTCAAAAAAAATATCACCCTTAGCAGGGGATCGTGTTACAGTTACAATTGTCAACGACAAGGATAACACTATAGATGATATTAAACCACGCAAAAACTGCCTTGTAAGGCCTCCTGTGGCTAATATTGACAAGCTTATTATTGTTGTTTCAAGTGTAAAACCAAAACCAAATACTCTTGTTATTGATAAAATGACAGTTTTGGCAGAGAAAAACAATATTGAGCCGGTTATCGTTGTAACAAAAACCGATTTACATTATGACGAGGAACTAATCAAAACATATCGAAGTGCCGGATACAGAGTTTATTGCTTTTCACCTGAAAATGCCAGCGATTTGCCGCTTATTAAAGAAGAATTAAAAGGCTGCCTTTCGGCTTTCACAGGCAACTCAGGTGTTGGCAAATCTACTCTTATTAACACTTTAAGCGGTGAGCTTAGCCTTGAAACAGGCGAAATTAGCGATAAGCTTGGCAGAGGTAGACATACAACAAGACAAGCTGAAATTTTTCACGTTGCTCAAGGTCTTGTTATTGATACAGCCGGTTTTTCGAGCATAGATTTTACCGCAGATAATATTATTTTTGCCGACGAACTTCAGTATTATTTCAAGGAGTTTTCGGATAAAATTGGGGAGTGCCGTTTCACAGGTTGCAATCATTTGGGCGATAAGGGTTGCAAAATTTGTGAGCTTGTGTCTGAGGGTACCATAAGTAAAAGCAGACACGAAAGTTATGTTTCTATGTTTAATGAGACAAAAAACAATAAAAAATGGAACGTATAATAAAATTATCACAAAAAATCGATTCTTTCGTATAATATTAGTGAGCTGAAAAACGCTTAATAAATTTATGGGAATGATGGCATGTCACACCACAGAGGTTGCCCTAAAGGACTTGTCTTTACGGCTTTCGGTGCAGGAATACTCTTAGCGTTGTGTTTTCCTGTTAAGATAATGCTGTTTATCCTTGCAGTGATGCTCGTAATCTTAGGCATAGCTTCATGTCAAAGATAGCTATCAAGTTTGGAGGTATTATATGAAAGTTGTTGTTGTGAGAAGTCCTAAAGCTTTAAAAGGTATTTTAAAAGCAATATTTAAAATCAAAGATAAAGACAACTGAAAAGAGAAAGCAGGTGGTCTTGCCATCTGCTTTTTTGAGGAGAATTATGGAAAAGTATGTTGAGGTTGAGCGCAGTATCTATAAAAAGTACCGCAAGGAAATATGGAAAAGATTTATTGCCGGAATAAATGAATATGAAATGATTAAACCGGGGGACAGAATCGCTGTTTGTATTTCGGGTGGTAAGGATTCCATGCTGCTCGCTAAATGTATTCAGCATTTGCAAAAACACAGCGATTTTCCTTTTGAAGCGAAATATCTTGTACTCGATCCGGGATATTCTCCCGAAAACAGACAACGAATTATAGATAATGCGGCTCTTTTAAATGTACCAATAGAAATTTTTGAAGCGAACATTTTCGACTATGTTGTGGATATAGAAAATTCGCCCTGTTATATGTGCGCTCGAATGAGACGTGGACATCTATATAAAAACGCCATGAAGCTTGGCTGCAACAAAATAGCTTTAGGCCATCACTTTGACGATGTTGTTGAGACAATACTTATGAGTATGCTATACGGTGCTGAAATTAAGACTATGATGCCAAAATTGCACAGCACAAACTTTGAGGGTATGGAGCTGATAAGACCGCTTTATATGGTTAGAGAAGCTGATATTAAAGCTTGGGTGCGATATAACAATTTGGAGTTTCTCAATTGTGCTTGCAAATTCACAGCGCAAAATCAATATAATTCAGACAAGGAGCTTTTATCTAAGCGAAAAGAGATGAAAGATCTGATTTCACACTTTAGAAAGGTCAGCCCATATATTGACATGAACATCTTTAAAAGCGTTCACAATGTAAATTTAGAAACACTGATTGGGTACCACATAGGTGACGAGACCCATAGCTTTCTCGACGATTATGACAAACGCAATCAAGAGTGAGCGTCTAATTTAATAATAATTTAAGCTGCTGGAAAACATCTGTTTTCCAGCAGCTTGTATCTTTAGACATATTTCTTTATATAAGTGTCGCAAAGCTCGTCAACTCTCGCTTCAAGGAAATCGTACAACTCTTCGAGAGGATAGTCAATTCCGCTTGTGGCGTACCATTTAACCACACCTATAAATGCGCTGGAATAAAAGCTTGCAAACACCTGAGCCTTTTCATCGCTTATTCTGGGAAGAACGATTTTCAGCTTTTCATAGCAATATGTGTAAACTGCACCGGTGAAAGAAGCACCAAGAGAAATGGCGTATTTATCTGAACATATGACGGAAAAAATAATACGATTGTCTTTAATATATTCAAAAATTTCAACTATGAAGCCCATGAAGGAATCTTTGAGGTTGTCAACTGTAGGCTCTTTTTTTTCGGCAGCTTTAAACTTAATTTGGGACACGTTGCTTTCAAAGCAAAACTTCAAAAACTCATATTTATCTTTAAAGTGCTTATAAAATGTTGCTCGGTGTACCTCGGCACGATTGCAAATTTCTGATACTGTTATATCCTCAAAGGATTTTTCGCTCATTAATTGAATGAGCGTATCAATGAGCTGCTTATATGTTTTCTGTACTCTTAAATCAAGCTTTTTCATATTCATATTCTCCTGTATTTTCTGTGAATTAAAGGTGTGACTTACTGCTTATCACCGTTTTCAAATAAATTAGCCTTGAAGCTATCAATTAACTCAATAAGCTTTTTATATTGATTTTTTGTGTATTTTTCGAGGAAGGGGTTATTATAGATAAATCTACTTGTAGCTTCCTTCTCGTTTTTATTCTTTTTATCCTTGCGAGTGATGTGCCTGTCGAAATCTAAAACAACATCTTCAATTTGATTTTTCAAATCGTTAATTTTGTCGCCTTGCTTTTCTATCATTATTTGAATTGAACCATATTTTTCAGTAACAGTTTCTTTTAATGATGTAAGTTCAGTGCCGAGAGTGTCAATCAAAGAGTTAAGCTTTTGATGAAGCTTTCTTATGTCTGATGCTTTTATTACTGCGTGAATGACATCTATAACAAAAACCGCAAGAACAGTAATAAGAATATAAATTAAATAATCTCCGTTAATTCTGTTGTAGAGGTTTTCTACAGCCGGGTGCAGTACCTTTACGAAGATAATTGAGATAACACCCCAATAAAGCGAATGTTTGAGACATATTCTGCCACGAATGTTTAACAGCTCATAGGTATAATCCCACCAACGTGCCGCAAAAAGCTTTTCCATTAAGTAGCTTGTAAGATACTCAACCACATCACAAAGAATAATTCCCAGCATAAAAACCGCAAGAGGATTGTCTTTGAAAGGGTTATAAATTAAAACTATTAATACAAGTGAAGCGGTACCGTATATTGGGCAAAGCGGGCCGGTAAGAAAGCCTCTGTTTATTAAGCGCTTCTCGCCAATAGAGCAATAAATCGACTCCAAACACCAACCTGCAAAGCTGTAAAAGAAAAACATGAGTATATATTTAATTATATTATCCATTTTAAACCCTTTCTATATCGTTTAAAAATCTGCTTTTGTAATTTTTAAGCAGAGAATACATTAGTTCTCTTGTCGCACAATATTTATCGCAAAATGTTACCACAAAACCTTCTTTATATTTTGGTGGGGTAATTGTAAGCGGCCACATATGCTTTTTGATTATATCAGACTCTTTTTTGTTCAAATCTGCACACAGCTCTCTTGCATTCATCTCAGCTCTTGCCGGATGATAGTAACCGTGAAGCTTATGCCATCCTCCTGTTTCACCGTCACGCCAATCATAATAAACCAAGTCGTGCATTACAGCTCCTCTTGAAGCTGACTTATAGTCCCAGTTTAATTTTTTGCATATTTTATATGATAAAAACGCAACGCTTAAAATGTGCTGCAATCGATCAATGTCAAGGTGCTGTTCATATTGCTTAAGGCTTTGCACCTCATCAGTATTTATAAGATTTCCGGCTAAATCAAGAAAGCCGTCGGAATTATCCTTTGTTAATTTATAGCTCTTTGTGTATGCAGTGTATAATTTACTCATTATGATTCTCCATATTAAATTTTTGTAAGATGAATTCAGCCACAGCATCTTCATTATTTGAGCCGATAACGCCTGAAGCTATTTCTTTTAGCTCGTTTTCAGCGTTTGACACGGCATAGCTTTCGTCGGCAATCTCGAAAAGTGGAATATCGTTAAGATTATCTCCGAAAGCGATGATTTTATCGGTACCAAGCAAGTCCTTCACCTGTTTTGCACCGGAAGCTTTTGATACCTCACCTGACATTATTTCAAGAAAATAGCAGTCTGAATAAGTGTCACGATAAAACATACAGCGTACACCTTCAATTTTTGTAACCTTATCATAAACATTTTTTAGCCTGTCATAATAATCAAGTGACACTATATAAACGAGATTTTTACCATGAATGTCTGTGGGCTTGTCGCTTTTAATAAATCTCTTTGTTTTGCAATTTTTTCGCTGAGAAACGTAGCTTCTTTGATGCTCATTTGTTAGCTCACCATAATATATATCTAATATATCTTCGTTTTGAAAGTAAAGCATAGGTTCAATATCACAAGAACGAAAAGCGGAAATTATTTTTTCGCCTAAAGACTCAGCTGTTGAGTTGCTTTTAATTATTTTGTTTTTTACCGGGTCATAAATTGTTACGCCGTTCATGAGTACCAATGGGCAAGGAAGATGAATATCCTTAAACATTTCTGTCACCGTTGCATATGTGCGAGCAGTGGCAAGAGTAAACATTAACCCACGCTGTGTAAGCTCGTTTATAATTTTGGCTGAACGAGGAGAGATTTCTCCATCGTCGTTTAAAAAAGTTCCGTCGAGATCTGTTATATATAGTTTTTTCATGATAACTCCATTTAATTTTACTGAACATATTATACTATAATG
>CAYWKY010000007.1:0-18105 GCA_964458915.1 uncultured Faecalibacterium sp. | reverse complement strand
GCGTAATTTTCGAACTTTCTTTAATTTCTTGCGGTTTCAACCTGCACAAATACCACTTGAAGAAACAATCTGCGTTACTTGTGGCATAAAATCAAATTGAATAATACTCAAAACAGACCGACAAAAACGAAATTACTTTGTCGGTCTGGGAGTGTTTAATTGTTTTCTGCATTTTTTGTTCAAAACTTAAACTTTTAAGCAAAAATCAATCGGAGGCTCGCTTTAAAGACGAACCTCCGGTTTTTTAGGCATTTTTTTACAGCCCCTTCACTTCTGAAAATGGGTGGTGATTTTTTATGCAAATTCTTTATAAAGTATCGGCAAAATTTCTTTTAAGTTGCGATATTCTATACAGCAGTGCTCTGCCATGCTTTCCGCCATGTTATCGTTTATTATAATTTTTCGCAAAATAGGATTCATAGTCTTGCCGAGCCAAAATCTGCTTATCATAAACAAGCCGTCATCTGTCTTTTTAAATATATGGGCCATTTGTGTGTGCTTAACTAAATTGTTAAAAGCGCCTACATGACCGCAAACTATTCTTTCAATTCCGTTTTCTTCCATTATGTCTTCAGAAAATCCAAATTCCTTTTCTGAAACGAAATCAATTCTAAGTGGCAATACTGCCTTACCGATTCTCTCAATTGGATAATGAGTGTTAGCTTCAAATTTTGGCAGAGTACCCCTTTGAAAATAGGCTTGATTCTTTTTGTTATAAGATATTCCTATATGCTCACCCGGAAACCAAACCTTATAACGAAGGCTGTTCTTCGGGTGCCACCAAAACCACCAGTCTATCATTTGCGTTGTGATTTCCGGCATAGGGCAAACCATACACACTAAATAAGTTCCATCGCTCATTTTTCTATATCCGACTTCATTTTGCAAGTCGGCATTAAATAATATGTTGTTTTTATCTTCAAAGGCTGTATCTGTAATCTTTTCATGCTCAATTGCCCAATTTATTTCCGGCGGAATTTTTGGCAATGGCTTAGTTAACAATTCTTCTAATTTCAATTGTCTTCCCTCTTTTCTCATGGAAGCTTTTTGCCGCATTTGGCGCAAAACTCAAAATCTGCCTCAGCCTTCGCTCCGCAATATGGGCAAAATTTACTGTCACCGCTAAAGCTTCTATCGCTGAAATTTTCACTTTTTTTGCCGTAGCGTTCATTCCACGGATCAATTTCTTCATCTTCTTCTGTTATATCGAACTCAGAATATCTGTTTTCACTCGTTGCATTTTTAAAATTATACACCACCTGAATTATGGCAATTGCAACAAAAATCAAGCCGAAAATACCCATAAAACATGCCCCGGAGCTGACAGCTAAAATAGTCCAAGCTACTCCGAAAATTGCCACAAAAACTCCTACAATTGCGCTCATAAATGAAGGTCCTCTTCCGTGCTTTACGCTTTTCATTAATACTCCTCCTTATTCAAATCTGACATCAACTGCACCGATGCCGTTTTCAATTGTAATATAGTTTTCGCCGTTACCAACGGTTTTGTTACCTGTTAGCTTTTCACCGCCAATTTTTAATTCGCCTATACCTGCCTTTGTCTTTAATGTGTAAGCTGAGTCATCGCCTACAAGAATAAGATTAAGCTTTCCTATACCCGAATCAACTTTGCTTTTACCTTTAAGCTCAGCTTTAATAACCGACTGGCCTACACCTAAGGAAGCCTCAAGGTTATTTATGACACCTGAAGAAATATCCATTTTGCCGACACCTGTGTCAATTTTCCCTTCTTTTTTCACTGCAAGGTAATCGATATTAGTCTGACCTGCACCTAAATCAAGATCAAGCTCATCACAGGCTAAATTTTCAATTGATACATTTCCTGCGCCGGAGTTTAGTGTAAATTTTTTGAAAGCCATTTTTTCGGGTACCGTAATCAAAAGCTGACCCACACTTGAAAAGTCGGACTCATTTTCTATTTCCAGCTTATTATCTTTCTGCTCAAAGTCAAAATTTACACCCGAATATTTCACAGAAAACTCTTTGCCTGTTCTTATAACAATATTCGCTGACAAAACATCTATCTTTAGCTTTTCGACTTTTTTGTTTGAGAGTTCAAGCTGCTGAAAATTATTTTCATCTTCTATATAGACGCTTTCCTTGTTTTCTTCAACACGGTCTTTAATGGTACTTATACCTGTTATAGCAAGAAGAACTGAAGATACGCCGCCTATAATTACAATTATCAGAAAAATCGCAAAAGTATTGGCACAGTATTTAATTATCTTCTGAAAGGATGTCATTTAATATCCACTCCTCCAAAAAGGCAAAGACCACTGACATAAACCGTCGGTGCACCGGGTAAATCGGCATATTTTCTCTTATCGTCAACTCCGCCAAAAATCGCCGTAGACTTAATCTGTACATTAACATTATCCGGCATTAAAATATCAACACTGCCGAAGGTTGCGTTGGCATTGACTATAATATCCTCTGTTATAATTGCTCCTCGAAGGTCACACACAACGCTGCCAAAAACCGCAGTTAAATCATTGCCCCAAAAGGTTTGGCCGTCATACTTAATACTTTTGCTGCCAAAGGTGGCGCAATGAACATCCTCTTGTCCCTTTCTCTCATCAAAACGCTTGAAAGCAGCTTTTCTTGCCTTTCCCACAAAAGCGTCCTTAAACACAAGTGACAAACCTATTATAACTAAAATTGTCGGCAGCATAAGCTTCCAAATCATTTCAAAGGTTATAATATCCTGACATGCTAAAAGCAAAACAACACCTACTACAATACCGATAATATTGCCTGTTTTATCTTTGCTTCTGAAAAGCTCAATAACTGAGGGTACAATAATAAACATTGTCCACCAGCCGTCAAAGAAAATATCCTTTATTTCAATTACATCAAAGGCGCTAAGGCCAAAAATAACGCCTAAGAGAATTAATAAAAGTCCCCATAAAATATTGCTGAATTTTTTCACTTCATTTGACCTCCTTCGGTCTTCTTTTATGATTCTATTATATGGTTTTGCCTTTTGTTTGTCAACATAAAGCAAAAGGAGAAGACTCAAGTCCTCCCCTTTTTATATAAGCTTTTATGCCTTGTCCTTTATTGTGACTCTGCACTTGGCGGAAACCCCGTATCTCACACTTGTAATAGTGATTTCCACTACACCCGCTGAAACCGCTGTAATAATACCGCCGTCAACAGTTGCAACCTTTTCATCTCCGCTTGTCCAAATAACCGATTTATCTGTGGCATTTTCAGGGAGGATAAGAGCTGCAATTGTCTTCTTGTCGCCAACTGTCATTGAAAATTCGCTTTCGCTGAGAGTTATTTCGCTCACAGGCTCACGCACAGTAATCACACACTGAGCAAAAACTGTTTCGTCGCTTGCTGCCACTGCCTTTATTATTGCCGTACCGCTTTTCGTTTGAGCCGACACAACACCGTCAATAACCTTGGCAACGCTCTCATCGCTTGAAACCCAAATTATGTTTTTATCGTCAGCATTTTCCGGCAAAATTTCTGCTTTAAGAGTTACGCTCTCTTTCATATCAAGAACCGCATCAAGCTTATCAAGCTTAATTGTTTCTATGCCTTGAACCACTTTAACAATGCAGAAAGCAAATTTGTTGCCGTCTTCGCTCATAGCTGTGATAACCGCTGTACCGCTATGAACACCGGTCACCTTGCCGTTCACCACAGTAGCTACCTTTTCGTCTGAAGAAGACCAGACGAGTTTTTTATTTTCAGCGTCTTCCGGGCTGACAGTTGCCGTAAGATTAAGGGCTTTACCCACATATATTGTCTGTGAACTGCTGCCAAAGCTTACAGATTCAACATGCTTAATTACTGTGACGGTACAAACCGCTTCAATGCCTGTGTCTTCAGCTTTAGCTGCGATTTTTGCCGTACCCTTGCCCTTTGCCGTAAGGACACCATTTTCCACTGTGACAACATTTTCGTCTGAGGAAGACCAAATTATGTTTTTATTTGTTACGTCTTCGGGTGAAATCTCAGCTTTAAGTGTAAGCTTTTCGCCAAGGTACATAGTAGCTTTGTTTTCATTGAGAGAAATAGTCTTGCTGCTAACCTTAACTGCAACAACACATTCCGCAAAAACATTATCCGTTGTCGTTATAGCCTTAATAATCGCCTGACCGCCTGAAACAGCCATCACCTTGCCGTTTTTATCAACAGTGGCAACCTTTTCATTTGAGGAAACCCATGTAAGCTCTTTTTCTGTTGCATTTTCAGGTTTAACAGTCGCAAGAATTATCTTGCCTGCGCCCTTTTCTAAGGTTAACTCATTAAAGCTAAGCTCCACCTTTTCAGCGAGAACCATAACCTTAACCTTGAGCTGAGCCGCTGTTTTGCCGTCAGAGGCTACGGCTGTTATTGTCGTTGAACCAACAGACACAGCTGTTACAACACCCTTATCATCAACAGTGGCGATTTTCTCGTCGCCCGACTTAAATGTAACACTCTTATCAAAGGTGTTATCCGGCTTAACAGTAGCTATTAAGGTGTATTTGTCGCCCACATTAAGAGTTTTGCTCTCACTATTAAGCTCTATCTTCTCAGGCAACTGTCTAACTGTTACCTTACACTGGGCTGTAATTTTTTCGTTATCCTCAGACACTGCCGTGATAACCGCTTCGCCGCCTGCAATTGCAGTCACCTTGCCGCCGTCAACTGTTGCGACACTTTCGTTTGAGGATTTCCAAATAACATTCTTGTTGCTTGCGTCCTCAGGATATACAACCGACTTTAAATTAAAGGAGTCGAAGCTGTAAATTACCTTTTCGGTTATATCAAGCTTAATGTCATTAACAGCCTTTTTAACAATTATTTTAACCTCTTTAAATGCATTGGGATTTTGGTTAGATGTAACCTTAATAAAGGTTTCGCCTTTTTTAAGACCCTTAACATTACCGTTGGCATCTACTAAAGCTATGCTTTCATCGTCAACTGTCCAATACATTGCCGTGTTTTCTGCATTTTCCGGCATAACCTTGGCATTAATTTTTAGACTTTCGTTTTCGTAAAGAGTATATTCGTCCTTATCCGTTTCAATTGCATCGGCGCTTTGAAGAACTGTAACCTTACACATTTTAACAACCTTGTCATTATTCTTAGCTTTAACAGCTATGAATGTGACACCCTTGCTAACACCTGTAACAAGACCACTTTCGTTGACGGTTGCGACATTCGTGTCTTCACTTGAGAAGACAACTTCCTTGTCCGTTGCATCTTCAGGCAGAACCTTATAATCAATAAGACTTGACTTTCTATTATATATTGTCATTTCCTGAGTGATAAGCTCAATATCTTCAAGAGGCTTAATGACAGTAACTTTGCAAGTATCTTTTTTGTTGTTTTCCTTTGATACTGCTGTAATTACAACGCTACCGCAAGCGAGAGCTTTAATAATTCCGTTTTCGTCAACAGAAACTATTTTATCGTCGGAGCTTGAGAAGGTGTATCCCTTTTCAGTTGCGTTATCCGGCTTAATTGTGGCATTAAGCTTATGCTCTGAGCCGATTATAACAGTAATATTGCTCTTATCAATTGAAATTGATGTGACGTGCTGTTTTACTGTTACAGTGCATTTTGCGGTGTATGAGCCTTCCTTTGTTTTGACGGTTATAACCGCAGTACCGGCACTGACCCCTGTAACAACACCATTTGAGGAAACTGTAGCAACAGATTTATCTGAGCTTGACCATGAAACAGTTTGTGTGTTTGCGTCTGAGGGTAAAACCTTAGCCTTAAGAGTAATCTTTTCACCGGCATAAACCTCTGCCTCACTCTTATTAAGCTCAACGCCTGTAGCTTTCATATAAACAGTAACCTTGCATGTTGCCTTAAGTCCGTTTTCGCTTGTGGCTGTGATTGTTGCTGTACCCTTGCCAACAGGTGTCACAACACCCTTTGAAGAAACTGTGGCAATATTCTTGTTGCTGGTTGTCCACTTAACTGTTTTGTCCGTTGCGTTTGAAGGTGAAACAGTGGCCTTAAGAGTGAGAGTAGCGTCTGATTTCACCGTTGCGCTCGTTTTGTCGAGAGCAATTTTTGTTACGGCACGCTTAACGGTAACAGTGCATTTTGCCATAAATGAACCGTCAGTAGTTTTAGCTGTGATAACTGCTGTACCTGGCTTCACCGAAGTGACAACACCCTTTGAAGAAACTGTGGCAACAGCTGTATCGCTCGATGACCACTTAACTGTTTTATCCGTTGCGTTTGAGGGTGAAACAGTAGCTTTAAGAGTGAGTGTCTTATTAAGATAAAGAGTTTTAGCCGAAGCATTCAGCTTAACGCCTGTAACCTTATTAACAACATTAACAGTACATTTAGCTGTGTAACCTCCGTCAGCAGTTGTAACGGTAATAGTAGTTTTGCCTAATTTTTTAGCCGTTACAGTACCGTTTGAGGAAACTGTAGCAACACTCTTATCTGAGGTTTTCCAAGAAACAGTTTTGTTGCTGGCATCTGTGGGTGAAATTGTAGCTTTAAGGGAATACTTGTCGCCAACTTCAATTCTGATTGAGGTTTTATTAACCTTTATGCCCTTAACAGGCTTTACAACATTGACCTGACAGGTTGCAGTTTTGCTTCCCTGAGTTGTTTTAGCGGTTATAACCGCATATCCGACACCAACAGCCTTAACCTTGCCGTCCTTGTCAACAGTGGCAACATCAGTGTCGCTTGATGACCAGGTAACTGTTTTATAGGTTGCGTTAGACGGTGAAATTGTGGGAGTAATTGTTGTTGAATTGCCGTATTTAAGAGTAAGGGAGGTTTTGTTGAGCTTAACTGATTTTACGGCAGTGTACACTGTAACGGAGCAAGTTGCGCTGAATTTTCCGTCCATTGTTGTGGCGGTAATTTTAACTGTACCTGCCTTTATACCTTTTATAACACCGTTTTCGGAAACAGTTGCAATTTTTTCATTTGAAGATTTCCAGTTAACATTTTTGTTGCTAACATTGTCGGGCTTCACCTTTGCTGTGAGGGTACCCGTCTTGCCTATAGCGACCTTTAAGGTCTTTGACGAGAGAGAAACTCCCGTCGGTGGCTGAGTTACGGTAACCTTACAATAAACAGAGGCATTACCGTCACCTGAGGTTGCGGTTATGTTTGCCGTACCGGCGGCAACAGCAGTAACAACACCCTTTGAAGAAACTGTGGCAACCTTTTTGTTGCTTGATTTCCATGTTACGGTTTTATCCGAAGCCGTTGAAGGCTTAACGGTTGCAACTAAGGTCTTTGTTTTTCCTGCGTTAATAGATATGCTTGTAAAATCTAATGTGACATCTGTTGCCAGCTGAACGACTTCAACAATACAGCTGTCGGTGTAACCGCCGTCCTTAGTTGTGACTGTGATTTTTGCCGTACCCTTTGTTCGACCCGTAACCTGACCTGCCTCATTGACTCTTGCAACATTTGTGTTTGAGGATTCCCACACAAGCTCTTTGTTTTCCGCATCAGTTGGCAACACATTTGCTGTAAGGATTCGCTTGTCACCCTTGGGTATAGTTAACGTTTTTGTTGTCAGCTTAACACCTGTAGCCGAAACAAATACACTTACATTACATGACTGAGAGAATGCGCCGTCAGCTGAGGTTGCAGTAATTGAAACATTGCCGGCGGCTTTAGCCGTTACAACGCCCGAAACACTGACAGTGGCTATTGTATCGTCGGAAGAACTCCAGATAATATCCTTATTAGTTGCGTCCTCAGGAAGTACAGTAGCGGTAAGAGTCTTCGTTTTACCTCTTGCTATTCTTAAGGAATCCATGCCAAGGTTGATACCTGTTACCGGCTGAATAACAACAACTTTACATTGCTGTTGGAATGAACCGTCCTTTGTGACAGCCTTAATAACAGCTTCGCCTGTTGACACTGCGGTAACAACACCGTTTGATGTAACCTTAGCGATTTTTGTGTTTGAAGATGTCCATGTTATTCCTTTTTCGCTGGCATTACTTGGCAGAATAGTTGCAACAATAGTCAAGTTGTCGCCCTTTATCATTCTTGCGGCATAGGTGTCTAATGTAAAGCCGACGACAGGAATTTTCTCGTTTACCGTTACAGCGCAGGTCGCTGTGTAGCCGCCGTCCTCTGTCTTTGCGGTTATTATGGCGGTACCCTTAGAAAGAGCTGTAAGCTTTCCCTTTGATGTGACAGTTACAACAGCCGGGTTGCTTGACGACCATGCGATTTTCTGATTAGTTGCCGTTTCTGGCAAAACCCTTGCCACTAACTCGGAGCTTTGACCCACATACATATTTTTTGTTGTGTTTTCAAGGGAAATTCCGCTAACGGACTGTAAAACTGTAAGTTCACATTTTGCGCTGAAGCCTCCGCTGACAGTGGTTGCGGTTATATAACATTTTCCGCCTGCAACGGCTGTAACAAGACCTGTTTCTGAGACAACAGCAACCTTTTCGTCGGAGCTGCTCCAAACAACATCCTTATTTGTTGCGCTCGTTGGTGTTACACTTGCAGTGAACTGGAATTTATATCCTGCTTTAAGAGTAAGCTTTTCTGTGTTAAGGGACACGCCTTGAGCCGAAATTACAACAGTGAGATTACATTTAGCTGTGTAGCCACCGTCTACAGTTGTGCAGGTGATAACGGCAGAGCCGACTGTTTTACCGGTTACGACACCGAAGGCATCAACAACAGCAACATTCTCGTCTGAGGATGACCACTTAACCTCTTGATTTGATGCGTAGGAGGGTGTAATAGCAGGAACGAGTGTAATTTTATCGCCTGTGCTGACAGTTTCAACAGGTGAAATTGTGACACCCTTTACGCTTTGTGTTACGGTTATTATGCAGGTGTCAGATTCTTGAGAACCGTCAAGAGCCGTTGCCTTAATAACAACCTCACCGGGATATTTGGCGGTAACAACACCGTTTTGGTCAACAGTGGCAATTTTTTTGTCACCGCTTGTCCATTTAACATCGCTGTATTTTTCGCCGTCACTTGTTGTAACAGTTGCCTTTAAAGTTAAGGTTTCTTCGCCGTCAAGAGTAGCGCTTTCTTTGTTTATTGTTACACTTTTAGCTTTAGAAGCAACTCTGAGAGTGGCAGAAACGCTAATATTTGAGCCGTCGGTTGTTTTTGCCGTTATGGTGCAAACACCCTTTGCTTTCGGGTAAAGTATACCGTTTTTGTCAACAGTACACACACTTGTGTCACTGCTCGACCATGAGAGAACCTGATTTCCTGCGTCCTCAGGAGCTATGGTAGCTTTAAACTTTGCTTGCTCAGTGCCGAGGGTTATAACCTTAACGCTTTCGCTGAATTTAAGAGAAGATATTTGCGGCTGTACCTCAACGATAAAGGAGTCAGATACACCGCTTCCGTCAGTTGCAGAATAGGTTATTTTAGTTCTGCCCTCAGCGAGAGCTGTAATTTTAACACTGGCAGTTGTTCCTGATACAGCAGGGCTTGACACGCTTGCAACCTCTGGCTTAGATGAAGTCCACTTTATGTCCTTAAGGCTTGCGTCCTTAGGTGAAATAGTCAGCTTAAAGCTTTCGCTCTCACCTTTAACGAGATAAAGAGTATCAGAAACAAGAGTAGTTGTAGGTGTAAGAGAAGAAATATGAATAACTTTATTTACCGTCACCTTGCACTGAGCCGAAGCCTTATTGCCTTTTTCATCTGTTGCAGTAACTTTAATAGTACAAGAACCGGGAGCGTTAGCGTTGACAACTCCGTTTTCGTCAACGGAAGCAACGGCAATATTTGTAGAAGTCCATGTGTAGGTAATTTTTCCTGTGGGTGTTGCTGAGGAATCAACACCTAAAGCTGTTGCTATAAGCTCCTTAGACTGGTCTTCATAAAGAGTTACGCTTTCCTGCGAAAGCTTAACAGAAGAGAGAGGGTTAAGCACGGTTACATCGCAAGTTGCTGTTTTTTCGTTTGAAAAAGCTGTTACTGTTATTTTAGATTTTGTGAATTTCTCAACTTTTATCACTGCCTCAAAGGCATTGACTTTTTCAATACTGATATATTTATCACCGTTTGTTGACCAAGTAATAGGGTCACCTGCATTTTCCGGATTGAGTGAAGCCTTTATAGTTTCGCTTTTGCCCACCTCAACGGACACTACCGATTTATTAAGGGAAATGCTTTGGGTGTGAAGCTGAAGATTATCTATTGCGGATTTAAGGTCGGCAGTAACCTCATCTATATCCTCCTGAGGATAAATATAGCTATAATCCAACATTCTTTTCGCTTGCTTATAGTAAGCCTCCAAAACAGTTGTGTCTATGTAAAGATGCCAGTTGCTCTTTGGCGGTACACTGTCATAAACCTTTTGAAGCTCCGTCACATCACCGGCAAAGGCTTCAATTGTAAAAATATCACTAATAGGTGTCAATGGTACTGAGCTTAGCAGCATGACACCACACAAAATAAGACTTATAACTCTCTTCTTCATCTTAAATTACCTCTTTTCTTAAAGATTCGTTTATTTCTCTCGTAAGCTGTCAAAGTAAAACTTATTAATGGTTAATTAATAACAAATATATAATACTATAATAGGGCATAAAAGCCTATTATAAGTATTTTACATTATAGTAAAAATCCTACTGTATGTCAACTCATAGAAGAAACTCTATTGTAAAAGTTTACAATTTGTGTTAAAATCGACATAATCTAAGGTCAGAGCATAGATTGCCTGAACCTAATTTATAAGGAGAACACAAATGAAAAAATTTATTTCGTGGAATGTTAACGGCTTAAGAGCCTGTGTACAAAAAGGTTTTCTTGACTCTTTTAAAAGTCTTAATGCCGATATATTCTGTCTTCAGGAAACAAAGCTTCAAAAAGGACAAATAGAGCTTGAGCTTCCCGGTTACCACCAATATTGGAACTATGCCGAAAAGAAGGGCTATTCCGGTACCGCCGTATTCACTAAACAAGAGCCTATTTCTGTTTTCTTAGGCATGGATAAGGCTGAACACGACACCGAGGGCAGACTTATTACTTTGGAATATGAAAATTTCTATTTTGTCTGCTGCTACACGCCCAACGCTCAAGACGGATTAAAGCGAATCGACTACAGAATGAAATGGGAAGATGATTTGCGTGAGTATCTGTCATCGCTGAGCGCAAGCAAGGCTGTGGTTTACTGTGGCGATTTGAATGTGGCTCACAATGAAATCGACCTTAAGAACCCAAAAACCAACCGTGGCAACGCAGGCTTTTCAGACCAAGAGCGTGGAAAATTCAGCGAACTTCTTGCCGAGGGCTTCACTGACTCATTCCGCTATCTTTACCCCGATGTCGTCGGCGCATATTCATGGTGGAGCTACCGCTTTCAAGCGAGAAGCAAAAACGCAGGTTGGCGCATAGACTATTTTGTAGTTTCAGATTATATTAAAGATAAAATCATTGACTCAAAAATCCACTCGGAGATTTTCGGTTCGGATCACTGCCCTGTTGAGCTGGTAATAGATTTATAATTTTTCACCTTGCTATAATAATAACATCCTTATGTGTAATTCATGTGATGTTTTTTTAAAACAATTGCCAAAACCTTTTGAAATTTAATTTTATTGAGCTGTTTTTTTAATTGTTTTTTTGTACATTGCCACGAAAAATAAGCTCAAATCAAGGATTTTGATTCCTTTTTAGATACAAGACCTACAAAAACCGCCCATTTTCGCCGTACTAACAAAAAAATAAAAAAAATCAAAAAAATTTTCAAAAAACTATTGACAAACGCCCAGACTTGTTATATAATAGCCTCACTGATTAAGACAAGCGCACGATAAACGGTGCGATGTAGTCGGTGTTTTTAGCGATGAGGGTCCACCCGTTCCCATCCCGAACACGGTAGTTAAGCTCATCAGTGCTGACAATACTTGGCTGGAAGCGGCCCGGGAAGATAAGGCGATGCCGACACAGTAAAGAAACGCAGTAATAACTGCGTTTTTTCTTTTTTATTTTCAGTTTTCCTATTGATATTTACCCCCTGAATAGAATATAATGTATGAAGACAATAATATCAAAGCAGGCGTGGCAAACCCTGTGTCCCCTATTTATTGCATGGGATCAATATTGTCTGAAAAGGGGGTGGGATTGTGGCAGGCAATGTCATTTTTATGCCCGATATTGAATATAGATCTTGGTGCAACAGGAACAAAGAGCTTCTCAAAGAAATTACGGAAACGGGAAAGGTTTCTACACTTTGGCTGAAAAAGGATAACAATAAAAGCTTTCTCGTTAGATATTTCAAAGAGTGCGGATATACAATTTCAATAGACGAATAGAAGGAGAAATCAACATGAAGAATCTTGTAAAGCTCACTAAAAAAGCTATCAAAGTTGCTGCAAAAGCCAAATTTGCTTTTGTTTGCTTTAATGTTGGCGCAACTGTTCATTCCCTCATTCCCAAATATGACAAAATAACGGACATCGATACAGATAAGCTCATACAGCAGCACAGATATAACCTTGGCAATGAGTAAAAACTCATTGCTAATTATTTGTCCGCTGATTTTGTACAATTATACTAAAAAATCAATGCTTCTCATGTGCAATTTCAACTTGCACTTATAGACTTTTAGTGCTAAAATATTAAAGTTAAAAATAATGTAAAATCAGGTGAAATAATGGATATAAGAAACGAAGTTAGAAACATTGCTATTATTGCTCACGTTGACCACGGTAAAACTACCCTTGTTGATGAGCTGTTAAAGCAAAGCGGTACCTTCAGAACAAATGAGCAGGTTGCTGACCGAGTTATGGACTCAGGCGACCTTGAAAGAGAAAGAGGTATAACCATCCTCTCAAAAAATACCGCTATACACTATAAAGACACAAAAATTAATGTTGTTGACACTCCGGGTCATGCCGATTTCGGCGGAGAGGTCGAAAGAATCCTTCTTATGGTTGACGGTGTACTTTTACTCGTTGACGCTTTTGAGGGCTGTATTCCTCAGACTCGTTTCGTACTCAAAAAGGCTCTAGGTCTTAAGAAAAAGGTCGTTGTTGTTGTCAATAAAATTGACCGTCCCGGTGCAAGACCGGCAGAGGTTATTGACGAGGTTCTCGACTTGTTTATTGAGCTTGGCGCAGATGAAGATCAGCTTGAATTCCCCGTTGTATATGCCAGCGCAAGAGACGGCTACGCATCTCTTGACAGCAGTGTGCGTCAGGGCGATATGCGTCCGCTTCTCGACTCTATCCTTGATAATATCGACGCTCCTAAGGGCGACTTAAACGGCCCGACTCAAATACTTTTCTCCTCTCTTGACTACGACGACTATATTGGCAGAATCGGTATCGGCAGAGTGGAAAGAGGCTCAGTTAAGCAAGGTCAGCAGGTTGTACTTTGCAACAACGCGGGCGAGCAAAAGAATGTTAAAATATCAAAGCTTTATCAATTTGAGGGCTTAAAGAGAGTTGAAGTTTCTTGCGCTTCTTTAGGTGACCTTGTTTGTGTTTCAGGTATATCCGAGCTTAATATCGGTGACACAGCCTGTGATGTTGACTGCATTGAACCACTCCCCTTCGTTAAAATTGATGAGCCTACAATTTCAATGAATTTCATTGTTAACAACAGCCCCTTCGCAGGTAAGGAAGGCAAGTTCGTTACATCAAGAAATATTCGTGACCGTCTTTTTAAAGAGGTTGAAACAAATGTTTCTATGCGAGTTGAAGAGACCGACACCACAGACTCATTTAAAGTCAGCGGTCGTGGCGAGCTTCATCTTTCAATTCTCATTGAGACTATGCGCCGTCAAGGCTACGAATTTCAGGTTTCACGCCCGAAAGTTATTCTTAAGGAAGAAAACGGCGTAACCATGGAGCCTATGGAGCTTCTCATCGTTGAAGTACCCGAACAGTACGCAGGCGCAGTTATTGAAAAGGTATGCTCAAGAAAAGGTGAGCTTGAAAACATGGGCGCTCGTGACGGCGGTTCAACACATCTTGAGTTTAAAGTACCCGCGCGTGGTCTTATCGGCTACAGAAGTGAATTTATGACAGACACCAACGGTAACGGCATTATGAACCAGCTCTTTGCCGGCTATGAGCCTTATAAGGGCGATATTATAACAAGAGAACGCGGATCTATCGTAGTGCATGAAACAGGTGAAAGCTCCGCCTACGGACTTTTCAACACTCAGGATAGAGGTAGACTTTTCATCGGCCCCGGCGTACCTGTTTATGAGGGTATGATAGTTGGCGAATGTGCTAAATCTGAGGATGTAGTTTGTAATGTATGTAAGCAAAAGCACCTTACAAATACTCGTGCCTCCGGCTCAGATGATGCTCTCAGACTTGTACCTCCCTCAAACTTATCCCTTGAGCAGTGCATGGAATTTATTAAAGACGATGAGCTTCTTGAGGTCACTCCCGTATCTCTCAGACTTAGAAAGACTATTCTTTCAAAAGAGCAGAGAATGAAAAAGCAGTTTAAAAAAGGCTGAGAATAAATAAAATGACCGTAACCTTGCAAAATGGGTTACGGTTTTTTGTGTGCATATTTTTAAGCTATAATGACAGTTGTAATCATATAGGATAACATATAAAAAGAATTGTCAAAAACACCAGCACTGAAATAATCCTGAAAAACTAAAAGGAGCTGTAAAACTCACGCTTTTACAGCTCCTCATCTAATTTTATATAACTATTTATTTCTCTGCGTTTTTCTTTTCTTCATTGGCTTTTTCTTCTTCAAGTTCAGCATTTCGCACTCTTGTCGGTGATTTCCACAAATGTATAATACCCTCATCGTTTAAAAGCTTGAGCATTATAATGAGTATCGGCAGCACAAATACACCGAGGACACCGAAAATTTTAAGTCCGAGATACATAGCCGTAAGGGTAATAAACGGTGGAAGACCAAGCTGTCCCGCAACAAGCTTCGGTTCAACAATCTGCCTTATAATCGTAACAACAACATAAATTATAATCAAACCTATAGCCATGCCGTAATCGCCAACTATTAAGCTGTAAGCCGCCCACGGCAGCACAACTGTACCGGTACCCAAAACAGGAACAATATCAATAATTGCTGTTATAACAGATATAAGAGCGATATAACTTGACTGGAAAATACCCAAAAGCTGAAGCACTGTAAGGCCTATGAAAATTTCCACAAAGGTAACAAGCATAATAAGAGCATAGGCTTTGCCCATTTTGCCAAGGTTGATTTTAAGAAGCTGCTTTGCTCTTGTTAAATCTTTCCTTTTATCCTTTGGAAATTGGCAGTAAACAAAATTAGTTATTCTGTCATAGTCAGCCGTCATAAAGCAAGCGCAAACTATTGTTACAACAATGCCGATTAAAACCGATGGAATACGGCTCGCCGTTGAAATAACACCGGTAATAGGTGTAGTTATCCAAGAAATGTTAAATTTATCTGAAAGACCGCCTGTTATAGTACTGGGCAGCTCTTTACTGGTACCGGCAGCGAACTCACGAATTTGGCTAAAAATTGAGCTTACACTTTCTGTCACTGTTTTACTTAAAAACTCAGGCAATTTGCCGACAAAGCTCAAAATTGAAGTTTCTATTGTGTTTATCACAGCGTCAGTATTTTGAAATTGAGTTACAAGATAATCTATAAAGCCCTTAATTTCCTCGGTGGCTCTAACACCAATGAGAACTATAACAGCCGCAATAATAAGCAGCAGGGCAAAAACACAAATCGTAGACGCAGCACCTTTTTTTATAAATGTTTTTTTAACTATAAAGTTTTTAGGTTTTTGCAGAATAACAGCTATTATAAAAGCGAACAGTATAGGAAAGCACACACCGAATGCGTACTTATAAAGAAAATAACCTAAAGCAGCCAACATCAAGTAATAAATAACATTAATTATCCATTTTCGTTTTCTTTCTACATCCGTCATTTAAAACACCTCGTTTTCTTCATGCAAATCTTTCTTGTAGCAAAGTAAATTTGTCATATATTTATATTATATTAACCCAACTCGCACATAAAATCAATGTATTTAACAAAATAAAAAAATTTTTTTGCAAAACCTTTCATTAAACGACATTTTGTGTTATTATATATTGTATATTTTCCTACCCTCGGGTGTAGAAAGGCAGAAAAAATATGAATGTAGCAATTTTAGGCTTCGGCATAGTCGGCTCCGGTGTTGCTGAGGTTATCAAAAACAACTGTAAATCCATTGAAGAAAACAGTAATGTTTCACTTAAAGTTACTCGCATACTTGACATCAGAGATTTCCCAAACAGCGAGTATAAAGATATTCTGACTAAAAACTTCGATGATATTTTAAACGATGACACTATCGGCATAGTTGTTGAAACTATGGGCGGTGTAACACCTGCTTTCGACTTTGTTTCAAAGTGTCTTATGAAAGGCAAGCATGTGGTATCATCAAATAAAGAGCTTGTTGCAACAAGAGGCTATGAGCTTCTCTCTATTGCAAAAAGCAACAATGTCAACTTCCTTTTTGAGGCTTCTGTCGGTGGCGGTATTCCCATTATAAGACCGATAAGCCGTTGCCTTTCAGGTAACAAAATCAGCGAAGTTGCAGGTATTCTTAACGGAACCTCAAACTTTATTTTGACTAAAATGATAGTGGACGGCATGAGCTTTGACGAAGCACTTAAGTTAGCTCAAGACAAGGGTTATGCCGAAAAAGATCCGACAGCAGATGTTGAGGGTCTTGACGCAATGAGAAAAATTTGTATTCTTGCGTCACTTTGCTTCGGCTCTCACGTTTATCCTCAGGGAGTTTACAGCGAAGGTATATCAAAAATCACTCTTGAAGATGTTGCATATGCAGCTTCCTATAATAGCGTTATTAAGCTTATTGCAAAAGCTAAAAGATTAAATAGCGGCAAAATTCTCGTTATGGTCTCCCCTGCTTTCGTAAAAAAGAGCAGTATGCTTTCAGGAGTAAACGATGTTTTCAACGCTTGCCTGGTCAGAGGTGATATGGTTGGTGAGATTCTTATGTACGGTCAGGGTGCCGGCTCACTTGCAACAGCCTCAGCTGTTGTTGGCGACGTTATAGACTGCGCTTCCAACGACAAGCAGCGCAAATTCTTCGGCTGGTCTGACGCTAAAGAAAATTATCTTGAAGATCATTGTAATTGCGAAACTGCTCTTTATGTCAGAGCTACAGCAGACTGTTGCGAAAAGGCAAAGCAGGATATAAACAGTGCATTTGGCAATGTTGAATATCTCAGCAGAGAAAACCAAAACGAAAAAGAAATCGCCTTTGTTACCCCAATAGGCTTAGAAAGTGAGCTTCGTGCTTCACTTGAGAAAACAGGCATTAAGGTGCTTTCTGTAATCAGAATATCTGATTATTAATTTCATAAATTATTTACAATAAATCAGGAGGATTTATATGGCACTCATAGTTCAGAAATTCGGCGGCTCCTCTGTTGCCAATGCACAGAGAGTCATGAATGTTGCCCGCATTATCACAGACACATATAAGCAGGGTAACAATGTCGTTGTTGTTGTTTCAGCTCAAGGCGACACAACAGACGATTTAATCGAGAAGGCAATGGAAATCAATCCAAAAGCTTCAAAAAGAGAGATGGATATGCTCCTCACCTCAGGTGAACAAATTTCAATTGCCCTTTTAGCAATGGCAATTGAAAGCCTTGGCTATCCCGTAATCTCACTTTTAGGCTGGCAGGCAGGTTTCAGCACCAACTCATCTTACGGCTCTGCAAGAATCCAAAAGATCAACCCGGAGAGACTTCAAAGCGAAATCGACAAGAAAAAAATCGTTATTGTTGCCGGCTTCCAGGGTCTTAACAAATATGATGATCTGACAACTCTCGGCAGAGGTGGCTCAGACACAAGCGCCGTTGCTATTGCCGCTGCGCTTCACGCAGACCGCTGTCAAATCTTCACAGATGTTGCCGGCGTTTACACAGCTGACCCAAGAAAGGTTCCCAACACACAAAAGCTTTCGGATATCACATATGATGAGATGCTCGAATTCGCAACACTCGGCGCACAGGTACTCAACAACCGCAGTGTTGAAATGGCAAAAAAATATAACGTAGAATTAGAGGTTCTTTCAAGCTTAACAAGAGAACCCGGTACAATAGTCAGGGAGGTAGCAACCATGGAAAAAATGTTAATCAGAGGCGTAAC
>CAYWKY010000006.1:0-23232 GCA_964458915.1 uncultured Faecalibacterium sp. | reverse complement strand
ATGTTAATGTGTGCTAAACTGAAAGAAAAGAGTAGTGGAGGTATTATTAATATGAAAAAAACATTTAAAAAGTCACTGTGCATTTTGCTCACAGTGATAATGCTTATGGCTGTGGCATCACCTTGTTTTGCGGCAAATGAGGAGTACCCGACAATTTATGTCACCGGCGCTCAAACCAATGAACTTTTAGATGCTAAAGGTAATCAGATTTATCCCATAGGCGCTGACGCAATGGAAATTATTAAGCAGGCTATTGCACCGTGCCTTGAGAAGTTTATTATTGGCTTTATCAAAAACGATTATAGCGATTATGCTCAGGAATTTTATAACGCTATGGCTCCTGTTTATGAAAAGGTTAAGCTTGACAAAAACGGAGAAGCCAGCGACGGCAGTATACCGAAATATCACTGGTCAACAATTAGTGTCAGCGACAAAAAATCAGGCTATGGCATGGAAGATTACCGATTTTGGTACGACTGGAGACTTTCACCTGTGACCTCAGCTGAGGAGCTTATGCACTATATTGACAGAGTGACACAAGCAACAGGAAAAAGCAAGGTTCAGCTTGTGGGTCGTTGTTACGGCGCAAATGTAGTTCACGCTTATCTCACACTTTATAAGGACCACGCTGCGAATAATGTTAGCGACGTAGCTTATTATTCCTCATCTGTTATGGGCATAGACTTTATGAGCGCACTTTTTTCAGGGGAGGTCAAGGTTGACGAGCAGGCACTTACACAGTTTGCCGAGTTTTACGCCGACAGCGAAAACATTATAGAAGACCCGACAACGGAGATTCTTGTTTTCACAATCCTTGAGCTGTTTAACCAAATTAAAGTTTTAGGTCTCGGAACAAATGTGGCTGAGAAAATATTCGACGCTGTGAAATATGATTTGGTACCTATGGTAGTGCGTGACACCTTTGGTTCTTGGCCGTCATATTGGGCAATGGTAACACCGGAGCTTTATGTTAAGGCGAGAGATTTTATTTTCGCTGGCTGCAAGGACGAATACGCAAAGTTTATTGAAAAGACAGACAAATACTATAACGAGGTTCAACTTAATATAGAAAGCACTGTTCGTGAGCTTAAAGCAAGAGGTGTTAACTTCTATAATTTCGCAAAATACGGCTTCCCGGAATATCCACTTTATGCCGGCGCAGTGCAGCAGGGCGACTCATATACATCACTGTGGAGACAATCCTTCGGCGCAACAAGTGCAGATTATGGCAAGGTACTCACAGACGATTATATAAACGCAATGGCGAACAAAAAATACCTTTCGCCCGACAAAAAGGTTGATGCGTCAACCTCGCTTCTTCCCGACACCACATGGTACATTAAAAATATGCACCACAACACCTTCTCACCTCTTGACAATATGACTCTCGACATTATGAGAAACGATTACACTGTGGACAGCGGTAAATATCCTCAATTCTATAACTACGAAAACGGTCAGCTTGTGGTTCAAACTGATATAGATGAGGACTATAACGCAAAACCTGACACAAAGCTTTCAAGTCTTATGAAATTTTTGACCGCACTGTTTAATTTCATAACAAAGCTTTTTAAAGGCGAAATCTCATTAGAGGGCATTTTCACCGATAAATAAAATCTAAAACATTATATTACTACTTAAAGGAGATTTTGAAATGGACCTTAAAAAAATCATCGAGAAGAAAGACAAAATGGCGCAATATATGATTGATGAAATCACATATATTTGCAAAAACATTGAAAAGCGTGACCCCGGCTCTGTGGGTGAGAGAAAATCCTGTGAGTACATGGGCAAGGTGCTGAAAGAGGACTGCGGCTGTGAAAAAATAGAAATAGAGCATTTTAAAGAAAATCCCGATTCATTTTTCGGCTGGATTTACATAACATTTTCTCTTGTTTTCGCTGCAATGGCTCTTATGTTTGTTGCACCTGTTATTTCCGCAGTGCTTATTATAATGGGCTTCGCCCTTGCCTTTTTCCAATTTGGTCTTTATAAAAAGGTTGTTGATAAGCTTTTCCCCGAAAAAGAGGGTACTAACCTTTACGCTGTTAAAAAGTGCAGCGGCGAAACAAAGCGTCGCATAATTTTTAACGGTCACCCTGACGCAGTTTGGGAATGGCCGGTGAACTACGCTTTCGGCGGTGTTGGTTTTGAAGGTCACATTGTTGTCGCTGTTATCGGCGCACTTTATTATCTTGTGCTTTCAATTGCCACTATTGTAAAAAATGGCGCTTTCGGCAATGTTTTCGATGATGAGCTGCTTAAAAAGCTTTTCCTTTGGGGTCTTTTCTTCATACCGTTCTTTATTGGTATGTATTTTATGTGGAACAAAAAGAGTATAGTTGACGGCGCAAACGACAACCTTTCCGGCTGCTATATGGGCATCGCTATTCTTAAGGCACTCAAGGAAGAGGGCGTTGAGCTTGAAAACACAGAAATAGGCGTTATGCTCTCCGGCTCGGAGGAAGCAGGTCTCAGAGGCTCAATGGATTGGGCTGAAAGACACAAAAACGATTTCAACGATGTTCCAACATTTATTTATTCCTATGATACGATTTACGACCCGAAATATCTTATGGTTAACTACCGTGACCTTAACGCAACGGTAAAGGTTGACAAGGACGTTTCAGACTTATTTATGGAATGCGCTCAAGAGCTTGGAATCAAGTGCGAAAAGGGTATGGTACCACCACTTGGCGGCGCAACAGACTCAGCCGCTTTTGCGAAAGCAGGTCTTAGAGCAACAGGCATTACAGCTCTTAATCATAATCTTCAAGACTATTATCACACAAGACGAGACACCTATGACAACATGAACGCAGAGGGTCTTGCAGATTGCTTTGCTGTTAGTGTTAAGGTACTGGAGAAGTTTGACGACGGCGCAAAACAGTGATAGTTATAAAGTTATAAAGGGGACAGGTACATTTTGTGTTGTACAACACAAAAGTACCTGTCCCCTGTGGCTTTTGTGGATTGCTATCCCATATGGTTTTTCATTAACTGTTCACTTTCTGCATATAAATCTTTTGGGTGATTTATATGAACTGCTGTATTACAGATCTTCGCAATAAAGAGGTTATATCAGCGAAAAACGGCTGTAGGCTTGGCTTTGTCAGCGATGTGGAAATCGATACTTGCAACGGCTGCTTGACCGCCATTATTATTTGGGGCAGAAATAGGTGCTTCGGTCTTATGGGCAGGGACGAGGATATTAAAATCTGCTGGAAAGATATTGAGGTCATTGGTGAGGATACAGTTATTGTTTGCGGCGATGTGTGTTGCGCTCAAAAACAAAATAATCAAAGGGCTAAACGAAATTTTTTCGAGAGCTTGTTTAAATATTAAAATAAATTTGATCTACCTATTGACAAGGTGGGTTTTTGGTGATATACTACTACCAACCTAAAAGGTAGGTTTAAACTCCGGCAAAGGCGGTAGTATTATGTTAAAAGAATTTGAAAAGCTTTTAAGAGCGAATTTCCGCTTCGGACGAATGTGTAAGTGACAATTAAAACTAAAACCACTTAACATTTAGATGAAGAAAGGAATTTAAAACTATGTCAGAATATAAATTTGAAACTTTACAGCTCCATGTTGGACAGGAAACACCGGATTCGGCAACCGATGCCAGAGCAGTGCCTATATATGCCACCACATCATATGTTTTTCGTGATTGCGAGCAGGCTGCCGCAAGATTTTCTCTTAGTGATTCGGGTAATATTTACGGCAGATTGACAAACTCAACTCAAGAAGTTTTGGAAAAAAGAGTGGCGGCTCTTGAGGGTGGAAAGGCTGCCTTAGCTTTAGCTTCAGGTGCAGCGGCAATTGCTTATACCCTTGAGACTCTCGGTCTTGGGGGCGGACATTTTGTGGCTCAAAAAACTATTTACGGCGGAAGCTATAATCTTTTGGCTCATACCTTGCCCGGATTTGGTATAACGGCAAGCTTCGTCAACATTCATGACCTTGATGAGGTTGAAAAGGCGATTGAGGACAACACAAGAGCCATATATATAGAAACTCTCGGCAACCCTAACTGTGACATACCCGACATTGACGCACTGGCTGACCTTGCCCACAAGCATGGAATCCCCTTGGTGGTTGACAATACCTTCGGTACACCTTATCTTATTCGCCCTATTGAGCATGGCGCTGATATTGTTGTACATTCGGCTACAAAATTTCTCGGCGGTCACGGTACCACTTTAGGCGGCATAATAGTTGACGGCGGTACTTTTGATTGGGCGAAAAGCTCAAAGTACCCGGCAATCGCAGAGCCTAACGAAAGCTATCACGGTGTGTCTTTTGTTCAGGCGGCAGGCGACACAGCCTTTGTGACATATATAAGGGCAGTCTTGCTCCGAGACACAGGCGCCACAATTTCGCCCTTTGCGGCTTTCTTGTTGCTTCAAGGCATTGAGACTTTATCTCTTCGCTTAGAGCGCCACGCTGAGAACACTAAAAAGGTTGTGGAGTTTCTCTCAAAGCACCCTCAGGTTGAAAAGGTTAACCACCCGTCTTTAAGCGACCACCCCGACCACGCTCTTTATGAGAAATATTTCCCAAACGGCGGCGGTTCTATATTTACCTTTGAAATTAAAGGTGGAGTTGAGCAGGCACATAAATTTATTGATAATCTTCAAATTTTCTCCTTGCTTGCAAATGTTGCAGATGTGAAGAGCCTTGTTATTCACCCGGCGACAACAACTCACAGCCAGCTGACAAAGGCTGAGCTGCTTGAGCAGGGTATAAAAGAAAACACTATAAGACTTTCTATCGGCACAGAGCATATTGATGACATTATTGCCGACTTGGAAAAAGGCTTTAAAGCTTCAAAATAACAGAAAAACAAACATAAATATCTCAGCTATCGCCTCACGAAAATCGTGGGGCTGATATGCTGTAAAAAGATTTTTAAAGGAGAGTAAAATTATGATGATTTCTACAAGGGGACGCTATGCTCTAAGGGTTTTGTCGGACCTTGCCACTCAAAGACCGGGCGAGTATATCCCTATGAAGGATATTGCTCAAAGGCAGGGCATATCCTTAAAGTATCTTGAAAGAATATTGCCCGCCTTATCTAAGGGCGGAATAATAGAGGGTCTTCAAGGTAAGGGTGGCGGCTACCGTCTTGCGAAAGAGCCGCAGGAATGTAAAATAGGCGACATTCTTCGCTTGACTGAAGGAGATTTAGCGCCGGTGGCATGCCTTGAAAAGGGGGCAAAGCCTTGCCAAAGAGCGTCGGAGTGTTCAACCCTTAGCTTGTGGCAGGAATTTTATGAATTAGTCAACGATTTCTTTGACGGAAAAACCTTAAAAGACATAATAAAATAAAAACTTAGACTTTATACAACACTTATATTGCTTTTTGTTGACAAGATGACAAATTTTTGATAATATTATTGTATCTGAGTGCTTTGTAAAATCTTCTTTTACGAATGACAGATCACGACTTTAAAATTTTTTATTAAAGGAGAATATTTCAATGGCTAACATGGAAAAACTCGACCCGAAATACGAGGCGCTGTTTACCCCGTGGAAAATCGGTAATTGCGAAATCAAAAACCGTATCGTTATGTGTCCTATGGGCGGTACATCACTTTTCGGCTGGTTTGAGCTGACAGGCTGCGGCTTTGATAAGGAGGCTGCAAAGCTTTTCCTTGAGCGTGCAAAAAATGATGTCGGTCTTATCATTCCCGGTATCGCACCCCTTCGTGACACCTTCTGGGGCAAATGGCTTTGGCAAAACCCCAAAATGTTTGATGAACTTAAGGATTTCATGGATGAAATTCACAAAACAGGCGCAAAGCTTTTCGTTCAGCTTACCGCCGGTATGGGACGTTCATGGGCTATCACTGAGCTTATCGGACCTCTTCACAAAAACAAATTCACTCGTGCAATTATGAAGCCTATCATTGACACAAGTCATGAGCTTGCTTCACCCAGTGCACAGCCTGCTCGTTGGGCACCGGACATTATCTGCCCGGAAATGACAAAGGGTCAGATTCATGAGATTATTGAGGCTTTTGCAAAGACAGCAAAGCTTTGTAAGGACGCAGGTGTTGACGGCGTTGAGGTTCACGCTGTTCACGAGGGCTATCTCCTTGACCAGTTCGCCATTGAGTTCTTTAATAAGCGTACTGATGAGTATGGCGGAAGCTTTGAAAACCGCTATCGTTTTGCAGCCGAGGTTGTTAAGGCAATCAAGGGTGTTTGCGGTGACGATTATCCTGTTTCCCTTCGTTACTCTGTTGAGTCAAAGATGAAGGGCTTTTGCGAGGGTGCAATGCCCGGTGAGGACTATGAAGAAGTTGGCCGTAATATGGCTGAGTCCGAAAGAGCTGCTAAGTACCTCCAAGACGCAGGCTATGATATGCTTAACGCTGATAACGGTACATATGACTCATGGTACTGGGCACATCCGCCTATGTATATGCCTCAGAACTGTAACCTTGATGATGTTTCACACATTAAGGAGTTCGTTGATATTCCTGTTGTTTGTGCAGGCCGTATGGAGCCTGATGTTGGTGCAAAGGCTGTTGCTGAGGGCAAAATCGACGCTGTTGGTGTTGCTCGTCAGTTCCTTGCTGACGGCGCATGGGTAACAAAGCTTATAGAAAACCGTGTTGAGGATATTAAGCCTTGCATTTGCTGTCACAGCGGTTGCTTTAACTTCTCATCAACAAAGGGTCACTATAATACTCAGGACCTTACAGATACAATGGGTCTTGCTCGTTGCGCTATCAACCCCTTAACAATGCAGAGCAAGAAATATAAAATCGTTCCGGCTAAAAAGCAAAAGAAGGTTGCTGTTGTCGGCGGTGGTATCGGCGGTATGGAGGCTGCAATTCTCCTTACAAAGCGTGGCCACAAGGTTACTCTTTATGAAAAGAGCGACCGTCTCGGCGGTGTGTTTATCGCTGCTGCTGCTCCCTCATTCAAAGAGAAGGACAGAGATCTTATCGCATGGTATAACCGTGAAGTTGCTTCACTTCCCATCGAGGTTAAGCTTAACACCACTGTAACCGATATTAATTCTCTCGGCGCAGACGAGGTTATTATCGCTACCGGCTCCACAGCTAAGAGAATTCCCGTTAAGGGCGCAGATAAGGCTATTGAGGCTGTTGATTACCTTCTTGGTACAAAGACAGTTGGCGACAATGTTGTAATTATCGGTGGCGGTCTTACAGGCTGTGAGATTGCTTATGATCTCTTCTTACAGGGTAAGAAGCCTGTTATTGTTGAAATGCAGGATGACCTTATTACAACTAAGGGTATTTGCCTTGCAAACACCAGCTTCCTGCGTGACTGCTTCAAGACAAATAAAGTACCCGTTCACCTTAACACCGGTCTTACAGAAATTCTTGACGACGGCGTTATGGTTAAAGACAAGAACGGCAAGACATTCAAAATCGACGCTGACTCTGTTGTTATGTCAGTCGGTTATAACCCTGCTCCCATTGCTGAAAAATCAAAGCACGTTCACATTATCGGTGACGCTAACGCTGTTGGTAACCTTAGAACTGTTATCTGGGGCGCATGGGATGTAGCAATGAAGATATAAGCAAATCACGATAAACAGGAAAGGAGATTTTTCCATGGAATATAAAATGATTCTCACCCCGGAAGAGGAAGCCATATTAAACGGCTCTCAGGGCGAGACAATGGCAAAGGTTATTAAAACTCTCATTCTCTACGGTGATGCTTTCGGCGCAAAGCGTTTTGTTGAGGTAACAGCTCCCGGTCATATCGTAACAAGCTTCGGTATTTCCGTACTCAAGCCTGTGTTTAACATTACACAGGAGCTTATTGACGCAGGTCTTAAGGCAAAGGCTCCCTTCACAGTTGACCCTCGTCCTATTGACTATGCAAATGTTAAATGTAACCCCATTGAAAAGCTCATCTTCTCAAAGATTCTTTACGGCGAGCAGGATATGTATGAGTCACAGCTCAGAAAGTTAGGTCTTAAGGACAAGAATGCTTTCACCTGCACTTGCTATCTTGACGATGTTGGCAACACACCTAAGAAAGGCGACATTCTTTCATGGGCTGAGTCATCAGCTGTTGTTTACGCTAACTCTGTTATCGGCGCAAGATGTAACCGTAACTCAGGTATTCTTGAGCTGTTCGGTATGGTTCTTGGCAAGGTACCCGAATTTGATCTTCTCACAGATGAGGGCAGAAAGGCTAAGTGGATAATTGAAGTTAAGACAAGCAAGAAGCCTGAGGCTCAAATCCTCGGTTCAGCTATCGGTCTTAAGGTTATGGAAGATGTACCCTATATTAAGGGTCTTGATAAGTTCATCGGCACAGAGCTTGACGACAAGACAAAGTCATATCTTAAGGATATGGGTGCTGCAACAGCTTCAAACGGCGCAGTAGGTCTTTATCACGTTGAAAATCTTACTCCCGAAGCAGTTGAAATGGGCGAGAAGATTATTAACGACGACGCTAAGGTTTATGTTATCGACGACGCAGAGCTTGAAAGAGTTAAGGCTTCCTATCCTGTTATGTGGAAGGATCCTAAGGGCAAGCCTGAGCGTTGCTTCATCGGTTGTCCCCACCTTACATTTGCACAGCTTGGTGAGTGGTGCGAAAAATTTGAAGCTGAGACAAAGAAGCAGGGCAAGTCAAAGGTTGGCATGAACACAATTATGACAACAGCTCCCGACGTTCTTGAGGCTTTCAAGGCTAAGGATAAGGCTCACTATGACAAGCTCATTGCTATGGGTATTCACTTAACCTCAATTTGTCCTCTTATGTATATGAACAATCCTCTGTGCGGTAAGAAGAATGTTATAACTAACTCAAACAAGCTTCGTACCTACACAACTTCAAGATATTACACAGACGATGAAATTTGTGAAATTGCAGTAAAGGGGGAAATATAAGTCATGGCAAAAGAATTTAAGGGTCGCCCCGTAATCGCAGGCGAATGTACTGTAGAAGCAATTGTTTCACGTCAGGGCTTCAACACTCTTGCTTCTTTCCAAAAGAGCGCACTTGCAAGAAAAAAGGAGACTATCGTTTCAGACCAGAACAACTCCGACCTTTTCGGCAAGAATATTACAGGTAAGGCTCTTTGCCTTCCCAAAACAATCGGCTCAACAACAGGCGGTATGGTAATCTACGCTGCAACTGCTCTTAAGATTCAGCCAAGAGCAATGCTTTTCTCAGAGCCTATTGACTCACTTGCAGCCGCAGGTGTAATCCTTTCAGACGTTTGGACAAACGACACAATTACAACTGTTGACAATCTCGGTCAGGAGTTCCTCGATTATGTTCAGGACGGCATGAAGGTTGAAATTAAAATGGACGGCACAGTAATTGTTGGCTAATAAGTTTTAAATCAAAATTAACTGCGAGTCTGCCTAAGGGTGGACTCGTAGCTTTTTTTATGGATTTTTTGCCTTTTCTCTTGCATTTTGCCTGCTTTATGGTGTATTCTATATAGTGACATAATAACACATGAAAGGAAGTGAAATTTTGAAGAAAATTATCGGTGTTACCGGAATGCACTGCACACATTGCTCAAAGGCTGTTGAGGATGCGCTTAAGGCTGTTGAGGGTGTTGCTAAGGCAAAGGCGGATCACGAAAAGGGTACGGCAACGGTGAACATGAAAACAGATGTTGACGATAAGCTGCTTATTGAAGCGATTGAAAAAGCAGGCTTTACACCCGGAGAAATCACAATTAAAGAAGGAATTTTCGGTTAATTTAAGGAGAAAAGGAGATAAAATCAATGGCTAAAGAAAAAAAGCAAATCGAACAGCCTGAGAAAGAACATCCAAATAAGATTGGCATAAAGGATGCGGCCGGTTACGCTGTTGCCGAAGCGGGTAATATGTTTAACCTTAACTACATTTCCAGCTATCTTAAAATGTTCATGACGGACGTTCTTAAAATTTCACCTGCAAAGGCAGGCGTTATGTTTATTATTTCCCGCTTATGGGACTGCATCAACGACCCTATCTGGGGCGCTATGGTAGCCAAAAAAGCGCCGAAGGGTGACGGCAAATTCCGCCCATATCTTAAATGGGTCGCTTTGCCTTTAGGTCTTTCCACAATTTTGTGCTTTTTGCCCTATAATCAATTGACAACAAATCAGGGAATCCTCCTTGCAATTTGCTATGTGACATACATTTTCTACGGAATGATGTATACGGGTATGAATATTCCCTTTGGCTCACTGGCAAGCGTTATCACAGATGACCCTAACGGCAGAAACCTGCTTTCCACCTTCCGCAGTATCGGTACCGGTGTAGGTGGCGCAGTGGTTTCACTGGTTGCTCCATTTATAATTTATTCGGCTAAAACAACTATTGACGCTTCGGGCAACACCGTTGAGGTTATCGACCAGGTAACAGGCGAGGTTATTAAACAAGCCGACGGCAACAGAATGTTTATTTTCGGTCTTCTTATGGGTGTTTTCTCAATTATAGCTTATCTTGCAGGCTATAAGACCACAAAGGAAAGAGTACCCTCAGAGGCAGACCCACAGACAGATTTCAAGAAAACCTATCTCGGTCTTCTCAAATCAAGACCCTTTGTTACAGTTGCTCTTGCCGGTGTACTCATCAGCGGTCAGCTCCAGTTCAACTCATTTAATACATATCTTTATAAAAACTATTTCTGCGACACTAATTTAGGCGTTGTTGGTACTATATGCAACTATCTGCCTATGGTTTGCCTTGTGTTCTTCACACCGAAGCTTTCAGCTAAATTCGGCAAGAAAGAGCTTTGCGGCAAATTCTCAATTGTTGCGGCTATAACTTCAATTGTTCTCGCTATTTGCGCTAATAATCAGAGCATTATCGACAAGCTCAACCCGGAAACAGGAATTTTCCCCGCTTGGCTGTTTATGCTCGCTCTGCTTCTTATCGGCTTCGGCTACACCTTCGTTAGCCTTACCTGCTGGGCAGTTGTTATGGACGTTATCGACTATCAGGAATACACAACCGGTATCAGAAACGAAAGCGCAGTTTATGCCGTTTACACCTTCTCAAGAAAGCTCGGTCAAACTATTGCCGACGGCGCAGGTCTTTTCCTTCTCCAGTGGGCAAAGTACGACAGCGAAACAGCAGGCAACGGCTTTATCACAGCTAACGGAACAAGTAAGAAAATCATGTTCATCTGCACAATTATTCCGGCTGTTGTTTACACCGGCGTGTGGGTACTTATGAGATTCGGCTATCCCTTAACAAAAGAGAAGCTTGAGCCGATTTATGCCTTCATTCGTGACAAGCGTAACGGCGCAGAGCTTGAAGCTGAAAACGCTTAAGAAGCAATAACAGACAAATTGTTATCAGCTTAAACTTCGTCAATTTGCACATTATGTGCCAGATAAATTTGTGAAAAAAGTCGAAGTCGGTTTTAACTCTTATAAAAAATTAAAATCTTTCCCTAAAAAGCACAAAAATCACTTGACTTTTTCACAAAAATATTGTAACTTTATTAGGTAAATGACTGCGCGTGTTTGTAACCGAGACAGCCATTATTACGGAAAACGCGTTTAAGTAAAAACGCAAATTTTTGAAAGGGGTTATAATAACCATGAAAAAAGAAATTAAGGTTGTTGCTATTGTACTTGTAGCTCTTATCGTTTTCTTAAGCGGCTTCGGTCTCGGCGCAACAAAGGGCATCAAAATCACTGTAAACGGTGATCTCAAGCTCAACGGTGCTTCAGGTTCAGTTGATGCAGGCGCTACAGTAGCTCCCACAACAACTCAGCCTCAAACAACAACACAGGCTCCTACACCTTCAGGTGATGGCGCAGCCGACACAACAGCTGCTCCTGCAGGCGACAGCGGTTCAAGCTCATCATCAATTCCTTCAGGTAACGCAGAAATCGCTGCAGCTTACAACAAGGCTATCAATGACACAAAGAACTATACAGGTTCAGTTCACCTTAACAAGGTTGGTACTGTAGCTATTCAAATTACTGACTGCCCGGGTGGCGACACAGTAAAGAATATTGTTCAACCTGTTGTTGATAACTTCACCGGTACAACTACAAAGGACTTAGATTACAACAATGGTGTTGATGCAGACGGCGGTAAGTTATATAACCGCATCACTCCGGGTGACAGAGACTCAGCTCTCACAGAGGCCGGTATCGCTAACGCTACTTGCGTAGCAGATGGCGACGGATATAAGATGACAATCACACTCGTTTCAGAGAAGGCAACATTTGACGGCACAAACACCGTTAACCCTGCTCACCACGAGTCATGTCTTGATCCTCTTAACCTTGCAACACTTGACGTTAATCCTCTTACAATCACTGCAGCTGATATGACCTATCCCGGTGCTACTCTTGAAGTAACAGTTGACGGTCAGGGTAGAATTACTTTATTATCAGTTAAGCTTCCCCTTTCAGGTACAGGTACAGGTAAGTTCGGCTTCATGTCCGCAACTCTTGGTCTTGAAGGCTCACTTGATGACGTATACACATTTACATACGCTTAATCAAAACTTAAATAAAAATCGGGCTGTCAATTTGGCAGCCCTTTTTTGATAAAATTAAAAAGGAGACGACATTATGAAAAAGACAATAATCGCTTTAGGCGCAATAACAGGTGCTGTTGGTGCAGCAGCCTTTTACGGCTTTCATGAGTGGGCATACAGAGCCTTGATTCACAGCGACTATAAAGTACCCCAGAGCCTTAGTAAAGCTATTAGCGAAAACAAGGCCGGTGATGCCTCAGACTTGGCGGCTGTGGGCAAAAAGTGGATGAATGACCACGGATATAAAAAATATAATATGCTGAATAAAGACGGCAATATGCTCACCGCATATCTTTTCCAGCCAAAGAAAAAGAGCAATGTTTATGTCTTTGCTTCTCACGGCTATAGAAGTGAGGGTATAGGCGAGTGGTGCTTCTTCGCTAAATATTATGTTGAAACCTTGGGCTATAACCTTTTTGTTGTTGACCATCAGGGTCAGGGCAACAGTACAGGCAAATATTTAGGCTTCGGCTCATTTGAGTCCAGAGACGGACTTCAATGGCTTAACTTTATGATAGACAAATTCGGCAAGAAAATCAAAATTATACTCCACGGTATATCAATGGGCAGCGCAACAGTTATGCTTATGACCGGCGCAAAGAGCTTGCCCGAAAATGTGAAGTTCACTATAGCTGATTGCGGTTACACCTCAGCTCTCAACGAGTTTAATTATAAATTGGAAGCTCTTGGCGTGCCAACTCGTCCGCTTGTACCTTATTTATCTAAGAAAAATATTAAAAGAGCAGGCTACGACTTCCAAAAGGACACTGATGCACTTGCCGCTGTCGGTCAGGCTAAAATCCCAATGCTCTTTATTCACGGCACTAAGGATAAGTTTGTGCCAACCTATATGGTTCATGAGCTTTTTGATAATTGCAGTGCGCCATATAAGGATAAGCTTTTAGTTGAGGGTGCTGACCATGCGGAAAGCTACCGTATCGACAAGGAAAGCTATGAAAAGAAAATCAAAGAATTTGCGGATATGTTTATTAAAAAATGAAAATGAAAATGAAATCTATTCCTATAAAAAATTATAAAGCATCGGCTTTTATCGGCAAATATCAAAGGCTGATTAAGGATGTTGTTATCCCGTATCAATATGAGGTAATGTGCGACAATTTGCCCGATAGGGAAAAAAGCCATGTTGTGAAAAATTTTATCAACGCAGCGCAAGTCCTTCGTGGCGAAACGGCAGATGACGGCTTTTACGGAATGGTCTTTCAAGACAGCGACGCTGCCAAATGGCTTGAAGCGGTTGCTTATAGCCTTGCTATTTTCCCCGATAAAAGCCTTGAAGACACTGCCGACAAGTTGATTGATATTATAGCTGCCTCCCAAGATGAGAACGGCTATCTCAACACCTACTACACAATAAAGGATAAAGACAAGCGTTGGACTAATCTTTTAGAGGGTCATGAGCTTTATTGCAGCGGACATATGATTGAGGCCGCTGTGGCATATTATGAAGCTACAGGCAAGGATAAGCTTCTTCGTGTAATGGAGAAAAATGTACAGCATATTTATAATGTTTTTGTCCTCGGCTCTCATAAGGGGTACCCGGGACACCCGGAAATAGAGCTTGCGCTGTTGCGCCTTTATGAGGTCACAGGCAATAAAAAGCATCTGGAGCTGGCAAAGCATTTTATTGACATTAGAGGTGTTGACCCTCACTACTATGAAAAGGAAAGAGAAAACCGCAGCTGGACTGTTTGGAACGGCGACGGAAAAAATCACGAGTACCAGCAAAGTCACGCTCCTGTGAGAGAACAAAAGGACGCAGTGGGTCACAGCGTTAGAGCCGTCTATCTTTATACGGCTATGGCTTCCTTGGCGGCGAAAACCAAAGACGAGGAGCTTAAAAAAGCCTGCGATAAGCTTTATGACAGCATAGTGAAAAGGCGAATGTATGTGACCGGTGCAATCGGTTCTACGGTACACGGCGAGGCATTCACAGTGGATTATGATTTGCCGGGTGACACAGCCTATGGCGAAACCTGCGCATCAATCGGACTGATGTTCTTTGCGTCAAGACTGCTGCAAAACCAAGTTAAGGGCGAATATGCGGACATTATGGAAAGAGCCTTTTATAATACTGTACTGGCAGGTATGGCGCTGGACGGAAAAAGCTTCTTTTATGTCAACCCTCTTGAGGTTGTACCGGGAATAAGCGGTAAAGCCGTAACTCACAGACACGATTTGCCTAAAAGACCCGGCTGGTATGCCTGCGCTTGCTGTCCGCCAAATGTGGCAAGGCTTATATCCTCTTTCGGCAAATATGCCTATACAGAAAATGACGACACAGCCTACTGTAATATGTTCGCAAGCGGTGAAGTGACATTCACAAACGGCATAAAGCTCACTTGCGAGACGGAATACCCCTATGGCTTCACAGTGAAGTATAAGCTTATTAAAGGGGGAAAATTAGCTATACACATTCCTTTTTGGAGCGAGAACACAAAGCTAAAGCTTTACGGCAGGGTACAAGAAGACAAAAGAGAAGATGGCTATGTTTATCTCACCGCAAAAGACGGCGACGAAATAGTCATAGAGCTTGACGATGAGGCTAAATTTATCTATCCGTCAACTAAAATTCCAACTCTTTCAGGCTACGCAGGCTTAATGCGAGGCCCTCTTGTTTACTGCTTTGAGGGTGTGGATAACGAAAATGATATTTTATCTCTAAGGCTTTGCACAAATGAAAAGGCAACAGCCTCATTTAATGATGCTTTAGGCGGTACTGTGACGCTGACAGCTAAAGGCAAGAAGGTTTTGAGCGACAGTGAGCTTTATTCCTTTAAAAAGCCGATAGAAAAAGAGGTACAGCTTAAAGCGATTCCCTATTATCTTTGGGCGAATAGGGGAGAAAACGAAATGCGAGTATGGATACCGACGGAAAGAGCGCACTGAATCCGATTGGTAACAGGGGATAGGTGCTTTTGATGTAACAGGGGACAGGTACATTTTGTGTTCTGCAACACAAAAGTACCTGTCCCATGTGGCTTGTCCCCTGTTACCTTCTTTTGCCCTCAAATTTAACTCTTCTCTTCATGGCTTTTGGACGCTCGGTTTACACATTGTTCATATTAGTTTGCTATAATCCTGTATAATTGTCCGATTATATGTAATTTTCAGGAGGAAAATGTTTTGATAAGACTTTTAAAGCATCTGAAAAATTTAAAAAAGCCAACTGTAGCGGCAATGATTTTTGTCGTTTTATCTCAGGGTGCAAGCCTAATTTTGCCCCTTTTAATGTCGTCTATTATTAATAACGGTATTGCAAATGAGGATATGGATTACATAAAAAAGGTGGGTATCATTATGATGATAGTTTCCGCCGCAGGTGTTATTATTTCCACCCTCAACAGCTATTTTTCCAGCAAGACCGCAACGGCATACGGTAAGCTTCTTCGCCGTGAAATTTTCTTAAAGGTGGAAGACTTATCCCAAAGCGATATTGACAAAATAGGAACTCCATCGCTTATCACACGCTGCACTAACGATGTAAAGGTTATGCAGGACTTCGTATTGCAGGGACTTCGCATGATAATATCGGCTCCCATTATGCTCATCGGTGGCGTAATTATGGCGTTTTTCCTCAACGCAAAGCTTGCCACTATAATCTTCGCGGTTGTACCTATTATCGGTGTTATTGTTGCCATAGTGCTGAAATTTGTTATGCCGATTTTCAAAAAGAGGCAAAAGCTTGTTGATGCGGTCAACCGCTTTATTAGAGAAAAGCTCACAGGCATTAGAGTTATAAGAGCTTTCAACCGCACAGCTGTGGAGGACGAAAAGTTCGATGAAAAAAATGAAGCACTTTCCTCTCTCACTCTTAAATTTCAGCGTTTAATGTCGGTACTTATCCCTATTTGCATCGTGCTTATAATTATAGCTCTCGACTGTCTTATTATGACAGCGGCAAAAAATCTTGATGCGATGCACTACATAAACGATGCGCCTAAGCTTATGACGGCAATAGGCGACTTACAAGCTTTCGTAATTTATATGATTATGATAGTTTTCTCTTTCACTATGGCTGCGGCAATGTTCGTCATAGTTCCCAGAGCTAAAATTTCAGCCAACAGAATTTTAGAGGTGCTTGATCTTGAGCCGGTCATAAAGGACCCGGAAACTGCGGAAAAAATTAAAGAAGATATGAAGGGTACCGTTGAATTTAAAGATGTATCTTTCGGCTATGAAAACTCAGAAAATCTTGCGCTTAAAAACATTTCTTTCACCGCTGAAAGCGGCAAGGTTACAGCTATAATCGGCTCAACGGGTAGCGGTAAGACAACAATAGCTAACTTGATTTCACGCTTTTATGATGTTTCAAAGGGTGAGGTGCTGTTTGACGGTACCGATGTCAGAAAGCTAAGCCAGCAGGATCTTCATTCAAGAATTTCAATCGTGCCTCAAAAGGCAGTGCTTTTCAGCGGTACAATTGAGGATAATCTTCTTTACGGCGACGAAAATGCCACTGTGGAAGAGCTTAATAAAGCTCTTGAGATTTCTCAAAGCAGTGAGTTCGTCTCAAAGCTCCCCGACGGCATACACTCCTTCTTAAGCCAAAACGGAACTAACCTTTCAGGCGGTCAAAAGCAGAGACTTTCAATTGCGAGAGCTCTTGTGAGAAAGGCTGAGGTCTATATTTTTGACGATAGCTTTTCGGCCCTTGACTTTAAAACTGATGCCCTTCTTCGTAAGGCACTTAAAGAAAATATTTCAGCTACAGTTATAATTGTGGCTCAGCGTGTTGGTACCATCATAGACGCAGACAAGATTATTGTTCTCGACGAGGGCAAAATCGCAGGCATGGGTAAGCACAGTGAGCTTATGGAAAATTGCGATGTCTATCGTGAGATATACCATTCACAGATTTCCGAGGAGGTGGCACAGTAATGGCAAAGGAAAAAACTAATCTTAAGCAAGAAAAATATGCCGCCTACCGTGATAACTCCATGAACGAAAAAGAAAAGCCGTCGGATTTTATGGGTACGGCAAAAAAGCTTATGTCCCTTTTAAAGGGTAAGGAGCTTGCGGCTGCTTTTATTGTGCTGTGTGCAGGCGTCGGTTCATTTTTAAGTATTCTCGGTCCAAAATACTTAGGTGATATTATAAATGTGCTTGATGCTCAGGTTAAGAACAAGCTTCAAACCGGCACAATGGACTTTTCGCCTATTTACGGCATACTTATAACTATTCTTGTTATATATTCCGCCAGTTCACTTTTCAGCTTTTTGCAGCACTATGTTATGGCCGGTGTTGTTCAAGGGCTTATTACAAAGCTTCGCCACGATGTTAACAGCAAGCTGTCAAGGCTTCCCTTATCATATTTTGATGCACATAATAAAGGCGATATTCTTTCAAGAATCACCAACGATATTGATAACATAAATAACACCTTGCAAAACAACCTTATTCAGATAATTACCAGTGTAGTTACCTTTGTAGGCGTTCTCGGCATAATGATTTATTACAGCTTCAGCCTTTCGGTGACTTCACTTGCTCCCTTCCCGATTTGCTTTGTTATTGCAATGGTAATTCTTCGCTTTTCCAAGGTTTATTTCCGCAAACAGTGGAAACAGACAGGCGATGTAAACGGTCATATTGAAGAAATGTTCACCGGTCACAAAATCGTCAAGGCCTTTTCTTATGAAAAGAAGGCTATTGAGGAGTTTGATCTTATTAACGAGGAGCTTTATGAAAGCTCAAGAAAGGCTCAGTTCCTTTCAGGTATACTCAGCCCCCTTATAAATTTTGCAAATAATGCCGGTTATGTGATTATTTGCGTTATCGGTGGGTATCTTATTATTAAGGGTAAACAGGATGTTGGTACTATCACTGTGTTTATGACTTACACTAAAATGGTTATGCAGCCTATAGTTGACCTTAGTAATATAGCTAACAACCTACAGTCATCTCTTGCCAGCGCAGAGCGTGTTTTCGACATTCTCGAAGCTGAGGAGGAGCCTGAGGATATGGCAAAGGAAAAAATTGAGACAGGCGACAGCGTTGAGTTTCAAAATGTTTGCTTCTCCTACACTCCGGACAAGCCTCTTATAGAGAATTTCTCACTTTGTGTTAATAAGGGTGAGCTTGTGGCAATTGTTGGTCCTACAGGTGCCGGAAAGACAACTATAGTCAATCTGCTTATGCGTTTTTATGAAACTCAAGGCGGTACTATTAAAGTCAGCGGTAAAAATATAAAAGAGCTTTCAAGAGAAAATCTTCGCAGCGTTTTGGGCATGGTTCTGCAAGATACATGGCTTTTTGGCGGTACAATAAGAGATAACATTATGTACGGCAATGAAAAAGCAAGTGAAGACGAATTCATAGACGCTGTTAAGGCGGCGAGAGTTGACCGCTTTGTTTCCTCTCTTCCCGACGGCTACGACACTGTTTTGGAGGAGGATGCGGCAAATCTCAGCGCAGGTCAAAAACAGCTTATAACTATAGCCAGAGCTATTCTTGCTTCACCCGACATTCTGATTCTCGACGAGGCGACCTCAAGCGTTGACACAAGAACAGAAATTCAAATTCAGCAGGCTATGCAAAATCTTATGGAAGGCAGAACGAATTTCGTTATCGCTCACAGACTTTCCACCATAAGAAAAGCGGATAAGATTCTTGTTATGAATGAGGGCAGAATTGTTGAGACGGGAACTCACGCTTCTCTTATGGAGCAGAACGGCTTTTATGCTGAAATATACAACTCACAGTTTGCCATATAATTTTTTTGCGGAGGAAGAAATGGACTTAACTTCTCTTAAAAACGGCCTGAGAATTTTCACTGATAAAAAGGATAATTTACGCTCGGCAACGGTTGGTGTTTGGGTTTATAACGGTTCAAGAAACGAAAAAGCCCAACTTAGCGGAATTTCCCACTTTATAGAACATATTGTTTTTAAAGGCAGCGAAAAAAGAAGCGCTTTTGAAATAGCTGAGGGCATGGATGAAATAGGCGCTCATGTGAATGCCTACACCACAAAGGAATATACCTTCTTTTACACCAAGGCTCTCAATTATCAAATAATTAAGGCGGCAGATATTCTTTTTGATATGCTTATCAACCCTCGCCTTGACCCCGGAGATATTGAAACGGAAAAGGGTGTTGTTCTCGAAGAAATCAATATGTGCGAGGACGATCCGAGCGATGTGGTTTATGAGCTTAATGAAAGCGCAATTTTCGGCGGTACAAGCCTTAGCTTGAAAATTTTAGGCGAAAAGGAAACTGTGAACGCTTTATCGGCCGAGGAAATAAGAGAGTATATGAAAAACAACTACTGCGGTGAAAGAATCGTCGTAGGTGTCAGCGGAAACTTCCCCGAAGAGGAAATGATGGAAAAGATAAAGGAACACTTTTCCACCTTGTCCGCAAAAGGTGTGGAAAACTCCTTTTATAATGTACCATTTAACCAAGGCATAAGCCTTAAAAAAATGACAACAGAGCAGACTCATATTATGCTGTGTTTTCCCGGTGTGGGAATAAAGCATGAGGACCTTTATCCGTTGCAGGTCTGTATGTTCATTTTAGGTACGGGTACCTCGTCAATGCTCAACCAAAGAATAAGAGAACAGCTCGGTCTTTGCTATAGCGTTGACAGCTGGCTTGGGCGATACATGGGCGGCGGCTACATTGCCGTGGCAATGAGTCTTTCCCCCGCGTCCGAAGAAAGGGCAATAAAGGAAGCTATAAAAATTTTAAGAGAGTTTTCCTCTAATGTGACACAAAAGCAGGTGTCTATCGCAAAAGAAAAGCTTATATCAAGCCTTATTATGTCTCGTGAACAGCCTCAGTCAAAGTTTTCCTCAATGGGACACAATTTGATTTTTTTAGGCAGGTTCATTGAAGACGATGAAATAATAAACTCTATAAAAAATATAACCTTAGATGATGTAAAAAAAGTCGGCGAAAAATATTTACAGCTCAAAAAAATGTCTTTCACCGCAGTTGGCAAAGTTAAAGAAGAAACGGATTACAAAAAACTTTTAGAGGGTGAAATAAATGAGCGCAATCAGTAAGGCGAAAAGAATCGTTATAAAGGTGGGAACATCTACTCTCACCTATGAAACCGGAAAAATCAACATCAGGCGCATGGTAAAGCTTTGCAGCGTTTTGGCTGACCTTCACAACTCCGGCAAAGAGGTTGTGCTGGTAACATCGGGGGCAATCGGTGTTGGCGTTGGCAAGTTAGGCTTAAAGCAGAAGCCGCAGGATATTCCCGGCAGACAGGCAGCGGCAACAGTAGGACAGTGTGAGCTGATGTTTATGTATGATAAATATTTCGGTGAAAACGGAGTTAAAACAGGTCAGCTTCTTATAACAAAGAGCGATATTGAAAACGAAAAAAGACGAGAAAATTTGGAAAACACCTTCGAGAAGCTTTTTGAATATGAGGCAGTGCCGGTTATAAACGAAAACGATGCTGTGGCAACAGAGGAAATCGTTTATGGCGACAACGATTCCTTGTCGGCAATTGTGGCAAAGCTTATTAAAGCTGATGCGCTGATAATATTGTCGGATATTGATGGCCTTTATGACGAAAATCCCAACGATAACCCTGAGGCAAGACTTATTCCTGTTGTTAAGGAAATTGACGAGGATATTAAGGCTCTTTGCGGCGGTGCCGGCTCTTCAAGGGGTACCGGTGGTATGATAACTAAAATTCACGCCGCTGAAATTGCCGGAGAAGTGGGAATACCAACAGTTATAATGAACGGAACTGCACCTCAGGATATTTATAAGCTTATCGACGGTCACAGTGTTGGTACGCTTTTCATGGCAAAATAAGGAGGAAGATTTATGCTTACCGATTTAGGAATAAAGGCGAAAAAGGCTGAGCGAGTTTTAATGACAGCTTCAAGCGAAAAGAAAAATGAGGCTCTCGAAAACATTGCTAAGGCTCTTATAGAAAACAGAGATTACATAATCGAGCAAAATGTCATAGATATAGAAAAAGCAAGACTTAACGGTATGAGCGAAAGTATGATTGACCGTTTGAGTCTTGACGAAAACAGAATTAAAGGCATAAGCGCCGGAGTGAAGCAGGTTGCCTCATTAGATGACCCCTGCGGTAAGGTTTTAAGCGGCACAACAAGACCTAATGGCCTTATAATCGAAAGAGTCACAGTACCCTTAGGCGTAATTGCTGTAATTTTTGAGTCCAGACCTAATGTTACCGTTGACGCAGCTGCCCTTTGTTTGAAATCGGGCAACACAGTTATTTTGCGTGGCGGCAAGGAGGCAATAAACTCAAATAAAGCAATGACTCAGATAATGAGAAAAGCTGTGGCTAAGGCAGGACTTCCCGAAGACTGTATACAGCTTGTTGAAGACACCACAAGAGACAGCGCAACGGCTCTTATGAAAATGAACGGTTATGTGGATGTCCTTATTCCCAGAGGCGGTGCAGGACTTATAAAATCCTGCGTTGAGAATGCAAGTGTACCTGTTATTGAGACGGGAACGGGCAACTGCCACATTTATGTTGACAAGGACGCAGACCTTGATATGGCCTGTAAAATTATCTTTAACGCTAAAACCTCACGCCCCAGTGTTTGCAACGCTTGCGAAAGTCTTGTTATTCACAAAGATGTGGCGCAAAAGGCTTTGCCTATGATAAAGGCAAGACTTGACGAAAAGAATGTTATAATTCACGGTGACGATACAGTGTCAAAAATTATTCCTCATGTTGTATCGGCAAATGAGGAGGATTACGGCAAAGAGTATTTAGGCTATGAAATCAGCGTTAAGGTTGTGGATAATATTGACCAAGCTATTGAGCATATTATGAATTACTCAAGCGGTCACAGTGAATGTATTGTGACAAACAACTATTTCGCCCAAAAAAAGTTCACCGAGCATATTGATGCGGCGGCAGTTTATGTTAACGCTTCAACAAGATTCACCGACGGCGGTGAGTTCGGCTTCGGTGCGGAAATTGGCATATCAACTCAAAAGCTTCATGCAAGAGGTCCTTTAGGCTTGCCTGAGCTGACAAGTGTGAAATATATTATAAAGGGCGAAGGTCAAATAAGATAATTTTTATATAGGGTGATGACTTGTGAAAAAGAAACGCTCAAAATTAAATCTCTTTGTGGGTTTTGCGGTTTTGCTTTTGGCTGTTGTGGGTGTGGCTTCTATAGTGATAAGCTTACACGGAAAAATTTCCTCAAATATAAGCGAAAAAAACGCTGCCGCCTATAGCGAATATGAAAGCTTTATTGCCCCGGTTATTATGAACGACCCGGACACCTTTGACGATGTGACTTTGGCGGACTCTGCACAGCTTATAAGCATAACTATTTGGTCAATTCTTGACAGTAACCTTCAGCCGGATAAGTACGAATACACTGACAGCGGTATGATTTTGCCCCAAAAGGAAGTTGAGGAAAAATTCCACAAGCTTTTCGGCAACGAAGTCAATATCTCTCACAGCAGTGTTGACGGCGGCGGAATCGACTTTAAATATAGCAGCGAAAAGCAAGCCTATGTTATTCCCATAACAGGTATAACACCGATTTATACGCCGAAGGTAATCGAAGCAAAGGAAAAAAGCAGTTATATCGTTTTAACTGTGGGCTATCTTTATTCAGGGGATTGGCAGCAGGATAGCGACGGCAATATGGTAGCTCCCGAACCGGGCAAGTATATGAAAATTACTTTAGGTAAAAATTCTGACACGAGCTATTATGTCAGAGCAATTCAAAATATGGAAATATAA